>SCUQ01000044.1 GCA_004297635.1 Rhizorhabdus sp.
GCGCTCGATGCCTGGCGCCGCGCATCCGCGATCGCGCCCGGCGCCCTATCGGTGGTTGCGCTGTCACCGCCGGCTTTGTGGGAGCAGCTCGGCCGTGGTGATCTGGATGCGATCGTGGGCACCGTCGACTGGGGCGTCCGGGCACAGCGCTCCGGCATAACGCTCGACTATGATAGCGCCGACCAGCATTTTCCCGCCATGGCGCAGGCGATCCTCGCCTCGGACGCGGCGATCGCAAACAACCCGCGGGCCATCCGCAAATTCGTCCGGGCGACCTTGCGTGCCGTCGACGCGATCCGGCGCCAGCCAAAGCGCAGCGCCCATGATTATCGCGAAATGGTTCCGCAATCGGACCTGACCGAGCAAGAGATTGCGACGGTGTTTTCACTGCTGGGCTGCCACGTCTATGCAGGGCAGCAGGTGGCGGGGGCGTTTGACGGTCGCCGGGTGGCCGCGCTGCAGGACGCCTATCTGGAGCTTGGTCTGGTCCGGCAGCGCCGCGATCCCACCCTGTTCTTTACCAACGACTTCACCCATGAATAGCGGCGCAGCAAAGGATCTGAACATGCGGGGCGTCATCGATCTGAGCGGCCGGACCATTGTCATCACCGGGGCGGGCCGTGGGCTGGGCGCTGCCTTTGCCGAAGCCTGCGCGCTCGCCGGCGCCCGGATCATCATCGCCGAGATCCGCGCCGATCTGGGCGAGGAGACCGCCGCCGCCCTGCGCGACAAGGGCCATGACATCCTGTTCCGGCCGATCGATGTCGCCGATCCCGATTCCATTACCGCCTTCGCCACCTGGCTGGCGGCGCATGTCGATGCGGTCGATGGCCTGTTGAACAATGCCGCCCTGGCGACAGGGATTGGCGGGAAGGGTTTCGAGGAGATCGACATCGAAACCTGGGATATGGTGATGCGGATCAACGTGCGCGGCCCCTGGCTGATGACGCGGGCGATGGCGCCGCTCCTGCGTGCGTCGCGACCGGGCGGGCGCGTGGTCAACATTGCGTCGGACACCGCCTTATGGGGGGCGCCCAACCTGCTCCACTATGTCGCCAGCAAGGGGGCGGTGATCAGCATGACGCGATCGCTGTCGCGGGAACTCGGCGTGGATGGCGTCACCGTCAATGCGCTCGCCCCCGGCCTCGTCCGCGTGGAGGCGACCGACTATGTGCCCGAACAGCGCAAGCAGCTCTATGTGCAAGGCGCCGCAATTCAGCGCCCGCAGATTCCCGATGACACGGTGGGTGCCGCGGTCTTCCTGCTCAGCGATGCGGCGGCCTTCATCTCGGGGCAGATCCTGCCGATAAATGGCGGTTTCATATCGGCCTGAGGGCCGCGCCACCGCCGCAAACGTCAACGACTCGGCCGCGCCTCAACGGCTTGGCCTGCCGCGTCTACCGGGCGAGCTTTTTCGAAAAAACCGCGCAATTTGAGCGATTATTAGCGCATTGACAAAATCCCAGATTTGGAGTGTTGTTACGTATAACAAACTGTAGTTTATATACGAAACACAACATGCAGTTAAGGGGTTTGGAAAATGGGCTTCCCTCTCTCGATCAAGACTGGCTTCGCAACGCACGCAACGCTCGGGACCGCCATGGCGCTCGTCCTGTCGACGCCGCTGTTCGCGCAGACCGCGACAACCCCCATCGCTGGAGAGGAAGGCCTGAACGACATCGTCGTCACGGCGCAGAAGCGTGAATCGACCGCGCAGAAGACGGCGGCGGCGATTGCGGTCTATACTTCGGATCAGCTTAAGAAGTCCGGAGTGGCCGATGTCGCGAGCCTCGCGACAATTTCGCCGAGCGTGAATATTGGCGCCAGCAGCGGCGCATCCTTCATCGCCATTCGCGGCGTCGCCAGCCGCGACTTCACCGAGATCGGCGATCCCGCGATCGCGGTCAGCATCGATGACATCTATATTCAGCGGCCGACCGGCATCAACGCCGGCTTCTACGATCTGGAGCGCATCGAAGTCCTGAACGGGCCGCAGGGCACGCTCTACGGGCGCAACGCCACTGGCGGCGCGGTCAACATCCTGACCAAGAAACCGTCGGACAAATTCGAAGGCTATATCCTCGGCGATATCGGCAACTACAAGACGATCAATGTCGATGGCGCGGTCAATGTGCCGCTCAGCGATACCGTTTCCGCGCGCGCCTCTTTCGTAAGCCGCTACAACAAGGGCTATCGCGACAACGGCCCAGCCGGCCGGGGCGACGACACCGACGTCCAGGGCGGGCGCCTGCAGCTGCTGTTCAAGCCGACCGATCGCCTGAAGATCCTGCTGAGCGCGGACCAGATGTACCTCGGCGGAACCGGCGCGGTATATGACGGCGTGCCGCTGAGGTCGGTCGGCGGCGTCGTCACGACCCGCCCCAAGACCAGCGCCCATGCCGCGACCCATTTCGATCTCAATACCGTCGGCAAATTCGATACGACCAACACCCGTCTCGTCGGGCGCCTCGACTATGATCTCGATGTTGCCACCGTGACGTCGATCACCGGTTTCATGCGCCAGGATCTGTTCTACAAGTGGGACAATGATGGTCAGGCGGTCGTTTCGGTCCAGCCGAACCGTAACTTCATTTTCACGCGCGACGAACTGTCGAAGGATTTCAGCCAGGAACTGCGTATCGCATCGAACAATAAGAGCGGCTTCCTCTGGCAGGGAGGCGTCTTCTACTTCCGCGAGGATCTCGACCTCACCAACCTGTTCGATGTGCAGCCGGCCGCCACGCCCATCAACATCCGCGAATATCACTATAATGTGATCACCAAATCCTACGCTGCCTTTGCGCAGGTCGGCTATGATATCGTCGACGCGCTGCGCCTGTCGGCCGGTATCCGCTATACCCATGACAGCAAGCATCGCAGCGGCCCGAGCTTCGTGCAGGCCAGCCCGGCCACCCTCCCGGTTGCGGCCGGCGGCACCGGCGTCCGCATATTTTCGGTCGACAATACCAAGGACAGCTGGTCGAAAGTCACCTGGCACGTCGGCGCCGACTATACGCTCTCGCCGCGCAACCTCCTCTACGCGAAGGTAGATTCCGGCTATAAGTCGGGCGGCTTCAACAATTTCGGACTGGGATCCTACGATCCGGAAACGCTGATCGCCTATGAAGTCGGCTCGAAGAACCGCTTCCTCGACAATGCGCTGCAGCTCAACGCCAGTGCCTTTCTGTACAACTACAAGGATCAGCAGATCTCGCAGCTCGACGGCGCGACCGGCAACACGCTGATCGTCAATGCGGGCAAGGCCGAAATCTACGGCGCGGAAGTGGAGGCGGTCGCCCTCGCGACGCCGGCAGATCAGGTCAACGTTTCGGTCAGCTATCTTCACGCCCGGTTCAAGGACTTCTGCACCGCGCGCAGCGCAGCGGGGGTCTGCACGAGTTCCTTCGCGGGCAATACCCTGATCCAATCGCCGACCTGGTCGATCAACGCCGGCTATCAGCACGTCTTCTCGGTCTTCGGCGGCGACCTCACGGCACGGGTTCAGACCCAGTATCGCTCGGACCAGTGGATGTCCTTCTTCAACCGCGCCACCGAGAAGCAGAAGGCCTATACCCGCACCGATCTGAGCCTGGAATATTCGCCCGATGGCGCCGCATGGTCGATCCAGGGCTATGTCCGCAATCTGGAAAACTCGGTAGTCCTGACCGAGGCCGCGCAGAGCGGACTCTATAACGCGATCCGGTCTACCTATGCCCCGCCGCGCACCTATGGCGTACGGCTGAACTACAAATGGTGATGTGAAGCCTTGGCGCGCGCCTTACGGTGCGCGCCATTGCGTTGGCTTTCTGGAGGCAAGGTGTCGAGGATCCCTAGCATAGCAGCGCTGCTGGCGCTGGCGCTTCCCGGCTGCGCGGCGCTCGGCGCCCCACCCGCCCAGATCGCGATCGATGCACGGATCGCTCCCGTTCTGATCGTCGACACCCTGCGCTTCAAGGATCTCAACCGCAACGGCCTGCTCGACCGCTATGAGGACTGGCGGCTTCCGGCAGAGCGCCGCGCGGCCGACCTCATCCGCCGCATGACGATGGCGGAAAAGGCCGGGCTCATGATGCATGCGGCGCATTCCGGTTATTTCGGACCCGGCGGCACCGTCCTCGACACGCTGGCGCCGCCGCCGCCGGGCGCCCTCAAGCCGCCCGTCAACATATCGGGGGTTCCCGGTTTCGACCGGGCCGACAAGCCCTCCCCGCGTAACCTCATCCTCGAACGCAACGTTCGCTGGATCAATACCTCACCTGGCGGCACGCCGGCCGATGCGGCGCGCTGGGCGAACGCAATCCAGGAAATCGCCGAGGGCAGCCGGCTGGGCATTCCAGTCGTGCTGACGGCCGATCCCGTGCACACCACCAACCGCCTGCCGGGCGGCGCCCTGCCGCCGCCCGACCGGGTCAAGATCACATCGAGCTGGCCGGATCAGATCGGTCTCGCAGCGATCGGTGACACCGCGGTCGTCGAACGGTTCGGCCGGATCGCCGCCACCGAATATCATGCGCTCGGCTTCCGCATGATCCTGAACCCGATGGCCGATCTCGCAACGGAGCCGCGCTGGAACCGTATCGCGGGCACCTTCGGCGAAAGTGCCGATCTGTCGGCTCGCCTCACGGCTGCCTATATCCGCGGTGTGCAGGGTGCCCGGATCGGCTCCGACAGCGTCCTCGCCGTCGTCAAGCATTTCCCGGGAGACGGGCCGGTCGAGCAGGGCTTCGATCCGCACAATCCCTATGGCAAGCGGCTGGTCTATCCGGCTGGCATGCAGGCCTATCACCTCAGGCCCTTTCGCGCGGCGTTCGATGCGGGCGTGTCCAGCGTAATGGGCAGCTACGGAATTCCCACCGGGATCGACACGGTCGGCGCCAATTTTTCGCGCAAGGTCATCACCGATCTGTTGCGCCGCAAGATGGGTTTCGACGGCATCGTCATCACCGATTGGCTCCATGCCCAGCCCTGGGGGGTCGAGACTCTGAGCAAGCAGGATCGCGAACTCAGGCTGATCCAGGCCGGCGTCGATCAGTTCGGTGGCGAACATGAAACGGGCTTCATCCTCGCGCTGGCCAGGGCCGGCAAGATATCGTCGAAGCGGATCGACCAGTCGATGCGCCGCATCCTGACGCCGATGTTCGCACTGGGTAACTTCGAGAACCCTTATGTCGATCCCGCG
>SCUQ01000435.1 GCA_004297635.1 Rhizorhabdus sp.
GCTCCGCTTCAATGGGCTGCTGATTGACGACAAGGGGCGGGTCGCGAAGCTGCTCGACCGCAACGACAAGCGGCCTGAGAAGCTGGACTTCCGCCTCGACGCGCGCGGTCGCACCGTCATTCCGGGCCTGATCGATGCGCACGGCCATGTCATGAGTCTGGGGGCGGTCGCCCTGTCGCTGGATCTGTCGGCCACCAACAGCCTTGCCGAGATGCAGGCCGCGCTGCGCCGATATGCCGCCGACCGGCCGAGCCCACCGTGGATCGGCGGCGGCGGCTGGAACCAGGAGCGCTGGGGCCTGGGTCGATTCCCGACGGCGGCCGACATCGACGCGATCACGCCGGGCCGGCCGGTGGTGCTGGGCCGTGTCGACGGCCATGCGCTGCTCGCCAATTCGGCCGCGATGGCAGCGGCGGGAATCAGCGCCGCAACGAAAGATCCGGCCGGCGGCCGGATCGAGCGCGACGCGAAGGGCAATCCGACCGGCGTCTTCGTCGATGCCGCGCAGAAGCTGATCCGCGACGCGGTGCCCGCCATGCTGCCCCGGGACCGCGACGCCGCACTCGCCAAGGCGCAGGATATCCTGCTCGCCCATGGCATCACCGCCACCGCCGACATGGGCACCAGCGTCGATGACTGGGCGGTGATGCGCCGCACCGGCGATGCCGGGCGCCTAAAGGTTCGGATCATTGCCTATGCCGGCGGCATCCCGGCCCTGCTCTCGATCGCCGGCACGGGGCCGACACCCTGGCTCTACGACGGGCGGCTACGCATGGTCGGCGTCAAGCTCTATGACGATGGCGCGCTTGGCTCACGCGGCGCGTGGCTCAAGGCGCCCTATGCGGACGCCCCCGGCCAGAAGGGGCTTCAGTTCCTCGACGACGCCAAGCTGCGCAATCTGATGAGCCGGGCTGCCATGGATGGTTTCCAGGTTGCCGTCCACGCGATCGGCGATGCCGCCAACGCGCAGGCTCTGGACGCGATCGAGGAGCTGGCGGCCACCTATAAGGGCGACAGACGCTGGCGGATCGAGCATGCCCAGATCGTCGACCCCGCCGACCTGCCGCGCTTCGGCAGGAACGGCATCGTCGCCTCGATGCAGCCGGTCCACCAGACATCCGACCGGACCATGGCCGAGGCCCGGCTGGGGCCGAACCGACTGGGCGGCGCCTATGCCTGGAAGGCCATGCTCGACAACAAGGCGCCGCTTGCCTTCGGATCGGACTATCCGGTCGAAAGCCCCAACCCCTTTCCGGCCCTCGCCGCCGCGATCAGCCGGCAGGATGAGCACGGCGCGCCGCCGGGCGGCTGGCAGATCCAGCAGGCGATCACCCTGCCCCAGGCCTTCCGCGCCTTCACCGAGACGGCGGCCTTTGCGGGTTTCGCGGAAGACCGGATCGGCACCCTGATGCCGGGCCATATGGCCGACTTCCTGATCCTCGATCGCGATATCTTTACCGTCACCGCGCCCGATATCCGCGCCACCAGGCCGACCGAGACCTGGATCGGCGGCAAACGCATTTGGGTCGCGAAATAGGTCATCAAGCTGACACGCCTCGCAGGCAACGGAGCTGTATGAAGAAACTGATTCTCGCCGCCGCGCTCGCCGCGCTTCCCGCAACGGTGCCAGCCGCAGCGCCGGAGAAGCCCAAGCTGATCCTCGCCATCTCGGTCGATCAGTTCTCGTCGGAAGTCTTCAACCGCTATCGCCCGACCTACAGCGGCGGCCTGAAGACGCTATCTGACGGCATTGCCTATCCGGTGGGCTATCAAAGCCACGCCTCGACAGAGACCTGCCCCGGCCATTCGACGATCCTGACCGGGCGTCATCCCTCAGGCACCGGGATCGTCTCCAACGCCTGGTACGACAGGAGCATCGGCCAGATGGTCTATTGCGTCGCCGTGCCGAACCAGCCCGATCCCAATGCACGCGGGCCGCAGAATATGCGGGTCACAACGCTGGGTGACTGGATCAAAGGATCGATGCCCGCCGCGCGCAGCTTCGCCGTATCGGGCAAGGACCGCGCCGCGATCACGATGGCCGGCAAGCATGCCGATGGCGTATATTGGTGGACCGACGGCACCGGTTTCACCACATCGAAATATGCCGGACCCGCCGATGCCAGGGTGATCGGCCCCGCCAACGGCTTCAACGCCGCGACCCGCGTCGCCTGGAGCAAGCGCACACCCGATCTCTGGCCTGCGGTCTCCAAAGCCTGCGCCCCGCTCGCGAAATCGCACCGCTTCGGCAAGCTCGACATGTCGGGCGACGTGCCGCCGGAGATGGCGAAGGGCGTGACCGACAAACCCTGGTTCATCGACACGACCGCCTTTCAGGACGCGCTGCGCGCTTCGCCGCTGTTCGACAGCATCGTCGCCGATTTCGCAATCGAACTGATCGCGCGCGAGAAGCTGGGCAAGGGGCCTGCCACGGATGTGCTGGCGGTGAGCCTGTCGGCCACCGACTATATCGGCCATCGCTTCGGCAATGGCGGCGCCGAGATGTGCGTGCAGCAGGCCGCGCTCGACGCGACCATCGGCCGGCTGATCGCCGCGGTGAAGGCGCTCAAGGTTCCCGTGATCGTGGTGCTGACCGCCGACCATGGCGCAACCGACGCGGCAGAGCGCCAGCATGAACATGATCCCCAGGCGACACGGCTCGATTCGCGTGGCTTCGTGAAGGAGCTCAACGAAGCGCTGAAGAAGCAGCTCGACCTCAAGACCAATCCGATCGACGGCGACGATGCCCAGGGCCTCGTCATCACCACCGGACCAGGCCCCGCTCTCCATGATCAGGTTCGCGACGCGGCGATCGCCTGGCTCAAGGCGCGGCCCGAGGTCAAGGAGAGCGGGGCCTGGTCCGGTGGTGATGACGAGGCCCTGGGCATCGTCGCCGTCGATCGGATTGGTCTTGAGGTCGAGCTGCTTCTTCAGC
>SCUQ01000436.1 GCA_004297635.1 Rhizorhabdus sp.
GGACAGCGGCAATCATCGCTGCCCCGCATAAGCGATTCGTACGGGAGTGCAACATTGGGAAACATGCTGGCCGTGTTGCGTTATGTCAGCATGGAAAAGCCCGCCCTCTCCCATTCGCCACCGTCGGAGCGCAATGGCGTGTCGCGAACGGTACAGGCGCCGCAGCGCCACGAGGGTATCGGCAACGCGTTGCGCGCGGCCTTCGATCCGGGAAGCTACGGCATGCCGGACGATATGGCCCGGCTGCTCCGGCAAATGGACTGACGCAAAAAAAGCCCTCCCGATCGGGAGGGCTTTTTGCATTGGGTCGCGCCTTCAGTCTTTCGACAGCATATCCACGTCGGCCATGATCTGCTGCAGTGTCGTGGTCGAGGGATCAGTCTTGTGATCGCGCCGTGAGGGGAGTTGGCCCTGGTCGAGCAATTGCTCGAGTGCGGCGCGGCCCCGCGCCACGCGGCTCTTGATGGTGCCGACGGCACATCCGCAAATCTCGGCCGCCTCCTCATAGGCAAACCCGCCTGCCCCCACCAGGATCAGCGCCTCGCGCTGGGGCTGGGGCAGGTGCAGCAGCGCGCGCTGCATGTCCGCCAGTTCGATATGGCGATCCTGTGAAGCCGGCGCGGCGAGCAGCTTGTTCGCCGTATGCTCATCCCATTCCCCGCGGAACCGTGCGCGACGCATCTGCGACAGGAAGAGATTGCGCAGGATGATGAACGTCCAGGCGCGCATGTTGGTGCCCGCCTGAAAGCGCTTGCGCGCCGCCCAGGCCTTCATCAGCGTTTCCTGCACCAGATCATCGGCGAGATCGCGATTGCCCGAAAGCGAGCGTCCGAATGCGCGCAGGTGCGGAATGACGCGCGCCAATTCGTCCTTGAACTCATCGTCCGAGAGCGCGACCAGTTCGACCGCCGGAGATTCCGCGCCGGTCTCTTCCCGATCGTCTTCATTCATCTGCTGTGGTTTCCCGCCGTAAGAATGTGCCACTGGCCTTCTTTTGGTCATCAGCACGATCAATTCCCATCGTTGGCCTTGGGACGGTCATGACCGTCCGTTTCAGCGATACAACAATAGGAACCACTTAGGGTTCCATCGTGATCGGATACGAAACGACTTCTCTTAGGCTTCGATCGTCGCAGCGTTGAAGAACAGCGCCTGGCTGATCGCGGCCTTCACCGTCGAGCGTTGGAAAGGCTTGGTGATCAGGAACGTCGGCTCGGGACGCTCGCCGGTCAGCAGCCGTTCGGGGAAGGCGGTGATGAAGATGACAGGTACGTTGAACTCGGTCAGGATGTCCTTGACCGCGTCGATCCCGGAGCTGTCGTCGGCCAGCTGGATATCGGCCAGCACGAGGCCTGGCCGATGGGCATGCGCCTGCGCCACGGCCTCGTCGCGGGTGACGGCGACGCCGCTGACACTGTGGCCCAGATCGCGGACGATCGTCTCCAGATCCATTGCGATGATCGGCTCGTCCTCGATGATCAGCACGTCGGTGCGGGTCTGACGGTCGATTTCCGCGATAGCGTCGGCGACGAGGGCCTCCACCTCTTCGGGAGTGGTCTCGATCAGATAGGCGGTGTCGGTGACGGTGAAGCCCTCCATCGCGGTGAGCAACAATGCCTGGCGTGACAAGGGCGTTATGCCGCTCAGCCGCGCCTGTGCGATCGCTTCGCGGTCGGCGTCGCCGGCCTGCGATTCCATCTCGTCATAATTGGTCGAGTTCCAGATCGCCTGGAAGGTTCGGTAGAGCCCCACGCGGACGTCGACGTCCTTGGGAAAATCGTCCGGCGCGGCAACGATCGCCTCAAGCGAGGCGCGGACATAATTGTCGCCATGACTCTGGCTGCCGGTAAGCGCGCGCGCATAGCGGCGCAGGAAGGGCAGGTGGGGGGCAAGTTTCTGGCCGAGCGACATGGGTATCGAGACTCCCTGGCTTCATTGGCGCGGATTTCGCCGCCACAGAGCAGGGGAGATAGCAGCCCCACCCGTGTCGCGGAAGCCACCCGCAGCTTCCATATTCGAATGTGCGAAAAGAGACATTCGGATAAGGGAACCAACGGAGGAGTTTTTTGTTTCATCCGCACTGCGTGCATTTCACGAGCGTTCGTAAAATGGTACGCAGCCGGATCGATCCAGAGGGGCGGTGTCCGCAGGGGCCGTTACATTGGAGAGTGTTGGACAACGACATGCAATTCAGGGGCGCGGGCCGGTTGGCTAAGGAAGAACAGTCAAAGACACCGGCAAACGATGTGTCAGGCGGCAAACCGGCGAAAAAACGCCGGGCCGATGGCGCGCGCGATTCCAGCGTAGGATCGGCGCTGCGTTCTGTATATTCGCAGACCGTAGACGAGCCGGTCCCTTCCGAGTTCCTGGATCTGCTCAACAAGCTGGATTGATCATGCCGCTGCCCGGCCTCTATTTCGGCCGGGTACGAGGATCAGGCGAATCAAAAGGCGGCGGATGAGGCAACCGGCAAAAATAGCGTTCGCCCGCCTGTCTACCGGCACGAAAATGCTGCTGATCCTTTCGGCGGCCATGCTGCCGCTCGGTCTGATCGCTCTGTTGACCTCCCTGGATATGGCACGCTCTGCGTCTGCCGAACGGCGAACAGCGGCCGAGGCGGCGACCGCCATGCATGCGGCGACGGCCCAGGCGGTGATCGATCAGGGGCTCTATGCCGTGCGGGCTGCCGCCACCAGTCAGCGCTCCCCGGAATATATCTGTGCCGAACTGATCCGCCAGGCACGTCTTAATCCCGGCGAACGTCCGCCGGTCGCGATATTCGACGGCTCCGGACGGAAGATATGTCAGTCCCCCGGCGACCCGATCGACAGCAGTGCAGAGCTGGATCGTCGGGCCGATCAGGTCTGGCTGGATGATTCCCGCCGATCGATCCGCTTCGCCAGCATCCGGCCAGCGGATGGAATGCGCGTGGAAGCCGATATTTCCGCCGCGGCGATCCGCCCTGCGCCTGGCGGAGATGAGGTGCTGCCGCTTGCCAGGCTCGCCTTGCGGCAGGGGCTGGAGGAGATGACGCTCGTCGAACAGGGCGGCCAGGACGACCGGGATGTGCTGCGTCTCTCGCACTCGCTCGCGGAGGGACGGATCATCCTGATTGCCGACTACCGGCTGGCCCCGGCGCGGGCGCGGACGGCGCTGCTCATCATGCTGCCGATCCTGATGTGGGCTGCGGCCGCCTGGACGGGCTGGTTCATCGTCAACCGACTGCTGCTTTTTCCACTCGCTCAGCTCAAGCAGGCCATCGACAGCTGGCAGGGAGGGCATACCCCCTTCCGTCTGCCGCGGTTCAACACGCCCAGCCATGAGATACGCGATCTCGCCGACAGCTTTGCCGGAGCGGCCGCTCGCATCCACAAGCATGACAGCGAACTCGAAGAGGGGCTTGCACGGCAGACGAAGCTTACCCGTGAGGTTCATCATCGGGTGAAGAATAATCTTCAGGTCGTTTCCAGCCTTATTAACCTCCATGCCCGGGGCGCCGAAGGTGCGGTGGCGGACGCCTATGCTGCGATCCAGCGCCGGGTCGATGCGCTGGCGGTCGTTCACCGCAACCATTATGCCGAGCTCGAGGAACATCGCGGTGTATCCATACGGGCTTTGGCGGGCGAACTTGCGACGTCCCTGCGGGCTTCGGCCCCGGCCGGCGCGACGGGCATGCCGATCGCCCTGAACCTCATCGATGCCTATGTGACCCAGGATGTTGCGGTACCGATCTCCTTCCTGGTCACGGAAGTCGTCGAACTGCTGATGCACTGCAACCCCCGCGGATCGGTGCTGATTTCACTCGAAGCGACCGAGGAGGCCGATCGCGCGAACCTGCGGATCGAGACGGTTGGGATGGCAGACAGCGCGATCGACGCCTATCCCGGCCTCGCCCGCTTCGACCGCGTGGTCACAGGCATAGCCCGGCAGTTTCGCTCGCCGCTGTCGCAGGATCTGGAGGCCGGACGGTTCGAGATCAGGATCAGCATCATCGCCTGAAAAAATTTCGAGACGGGCGGAACCAAGCATGGGGCAGGCCGTTCAGTAATTCGGATAGCGATGCTTTGCCCCCCCGCTCCCGCTATCCAAAACATAAGGGCCCGGCCGCGTTATCCCCCCCGTAAACGCGCCCGGGCCCAATTTTTTTCAAATATCTGAGATTGAAAGAAAAGTTCC
>SCUQ01000437.1 GCA_004297635.1 Rhizorhabdus sp.
CCACGACCTGATGCCCCGCCTCGACCAGCGCGTCGAGGGTCGGCACGGCGAAATCGGGGGTTCCCATGAAAGCGATGCGCATGATCCCTCTGAAACGCTTGCCATGCGATGATGCAAGCCCATATCGATGCAGGATGGCATCGCCCGAGATAGAAACCCTCACCCAAGCGCTGGCGAAGCTGCCCGGATTGGGGCCACGCTCTGCCCGTCGGGCGGTGCTGCATCTGCTCAAGAAGCGCGAGGCGGCGATGGCGCCGCTGCTGCGTGCGCTGGAGGCCGTCAACGAAAAGCTGACCAGCTGCCATGTCTGCGGCAATGTCGATACCAGCGATCCCTGCGGCATCTGCGTCGATGCGCGACGTGATTCCCGGATGCTGTGTGTGGTCGAGGAGGTCGCCGATCTTTGGGCGCTCGATCGCTCTCGCCTGTTTCCCGGGCGCTATCATGTGCTGGGCGGGCGGCTGTCCGCATTGGAAGGCGTGCGGCCGGAAGATCTGTCGATCGACCTGCTGGTCGGCCGTGTCGCCGCCGGGGGGATCGACGAGGTGGTGCTGGCGATGAACGCTACGCTCGAAGGGCAGACCACTGCCCATTATATCGCCGATCGGCTGGAGCCGCTGCCGGTACGGTTGACGCAGCTGGCGCATGGCCTGCCGGTGGGTGGAGAGCTTGATTATCTGGACGAAGGGACGCTCGCTCAGGCGCTTCGGGCGCGACGTCCGGTCACCTGATCGCATATTCCGGCGCACGTTCGGCTCCGGTTCAGATTCACCCCAGCATCCTTTCCTCTGGCCGATTCCAGCTCAGGCCAGCAAGATGCTGAAGGAGAGCAGGATGAAACATATATTGACGGCAATGATGGCCACCCTGGTGGCCGGCACGTCGCTGATGGCGGCCGCACCCGCCGAAGCGCGCCGCGACTGGGGCGATCGGTATGAACGCCGCTGGGACGGCAATCGCGACTGGCGCGGCGACCGCTGGCGCGGAGACCGGCATTGGCGCGGTGATCGTTGGGGCAGGGGCTACGGCTATTATCCGCCGCGGCGTCATTATGCGCCGCGCTATTATGGCTATGGCTACGGCTATCCGCGCCACCGGCATTATTATCGCGATCGGGGCGATGGCGCCCTGGTCGGCGCGCTCGCGGGCATTGCCATCGGCGCCGCGATCGCTTCGAGCGATTGAGCTCGGCAGCCTCCCCATTTCGCTGGAATGGGGAGGCATGCTGCGGGCGGCTCCTTGACGATTCGTCCCGACATACCTAGCTCGGCTCCATGGCCATTCGTCCCATCCTCGAGGCGCCCGATCCGCGGCTGCGTACCAAGTCCGTTTCAGTGGACGCGGTTGACGACGATCTGCGTGCGTTGATCGCCGACATGTTCGAAACGATGTACGACGCCCCCGGCATCGGGCTTGCCGCGATCCAGGTCGGCATTCCCCAGCGCGTGCTGGTGATCGATCTGCAGGAGGAAGAGGACGCCGAGGGCAAGCCGGTACGCAAGCCGCAGGTGTTCATCAATCCAGAGCTGTTCGATCCGTCGGACGAACAATCCGTTTATAATGAGGGCTGCCTCTCGGTTCCCGACCAATATGCGGAGGTCGAGCGGCCGGCGATCATCCACGCCCGCTGGCTGGACGAACAGGGGACGAAGCACGAGGCGCGGCTGAAAGGCCTGCTGGCGACGTGCCTGCAGCATGAAATGGACCATCTCGAAGGTGTTCTCTTCATCGACCATTTGTCGCGGCTGAAGCGCGATATGGTGCTCAAGAAGCTCGAAAAGGCCCGCCGCGCGCACCGCGCGGCGTAAGGCCTCATCGTTTCGGACCGGTCTTTCGCAGCTCGGCGACAAGGTCGAAGATGCTCTTCTGCGCCTGCGGCGCGACGGCGTGCGGATAGGCAGCCGTCAGGCGCGCATCCCAATAATCGAAGTTCACGGCGGTCAGGCTGACTTCATAGGGTGTCTTCCCAACCACCGCCCGGGATCGGGCCTGATAGGCCGAGCCCGGCTTGAAACCGGGAAGATCGACGGGGCCTTCGCTCTGGGGGCGGATCGATCGCAGATTGAGATCGCGGAAATAGGTGCCGATGACCGGCTTGAGGCTCAGCACATGCTCCTTGGGCGTCAGGCCGACGATGTGGATCAGCGCGATCCGCGCGACGACCGGCTTGCCCGCGATCGTCCGGCTGTAGGAGATGGCGATATCATGCCCCTTGGCGTCGAAGGCATTGGCCCGGGCGCGGGTGAAGCCGGCCAGCTGCATCGGAAAGCGCGTCTTGCTGGCGCGGTGGATCAGGGTGCCGTCCTTCATCAGCGTGAAGCCCGTACCGGCCTGCCGCTTCTGCGCGACAGCGGCGGCGGGCAGGGCCAGCCCCAGGCAGAGCGGTAGCAAAATGGTCAAAGGCAGGCGCATGGAGATCCCCGGCATCATTATCTGTCTGGCGGATAACCCGCGAAGGGTGCCAAGAGTTGCCTGTCGCCGTCCGCAGTCAGGCCTCGGCCCAGCGCCGCAGCAGATTATGATAGACGCCGGTCAGCCGGATGATCGCCGGATCGGCCTGGCCGCGATCGCCGGCGATCGTCTGGATCGCGCTGTCGAGGTCGAACAGCGTCCGCCGCGCGCCATCGTCCCGAACCATGCTCTGGATCCAGAAAAAGGCGCAGAGCCGATTCCCGCGCGTGATCGGCGTGACATGGTGGAGGCTCGACGCGGGATAGAGAATCATGTCGCCCGCCGCCAGCTTGACCTGATGGGTGCCCAGCGTGTCTTCGACCACCAGTTCGCCGCCGTCATAGGTTGCCGGATCGTTGAGAAAAAGCGTCGCCGACAGGTCCGATCGAAGTCGGAAATCGGTACCGCGCTTCAGCCTGATCGCATTGTCGACATGGGTGTCGAAACGGTCCCCCTCACCATAGAGATTGAACAGCGGCGGAAAAACCTTGAGCGGTAGCGCCGCCGCGATGAACAGGGGAGTCGCGCCGAGCGCATCTAGGATGATCCCGCCAGCCTCGCGCGCGGCGGGGCTATCCTCGGGAAGCTGGCTGTTGCGCTTGGCGAGCGCCGACTGGTGGCCGGAGGTGGTGTTGCCGTCGATCCATTCCCCCTGGCTGACCAGCGTGCGGACATGATCGAGTGAGCGGCCCGAAAGCACGCCCGGAATGGCGATCATCATGCGATCAGCCCTGCAGGACGAAGGGAATCGGCATCACGCCACGCACTTCGACGGGCTGGCCGTCACGGATCATCGGCTGCCAGCGCCAGCTGCGCGCGGCCTGCAGCGCGGCCTGATCCAGCCGCTCGAAGCCGCTGCTCTGCGCGATCGATATCTGCGCCACCCTGCCGTCGGTCCCGATCAGCAGGCGCAGCAGAACGGTGCCCTGTTCTTTCCGGCGACGCGATTCCAGCGGATAGCGTGGCGGCCTGCCCTCGATCATCCGCTCGAGATCGGAAGAGC
>SCUQ01000438.1 GCA_004297635.1 Rhizorhabdus sp.
GGTGCCTTCGAGGCGGACGACCAGCGGAACCGACAGGTTCACTTCCTTCGCCGCCGCGACGATGCCCTCGGCGATGATGTCGCACTTCATGATCCCGCCGAAGATGTTGACGAGAATGCCCTTCACCGCCGGATCGCCGAGGATGATCTTGAACGCCGCGGTGACCTTCTCCTTGGAGGCGCCGCCGCCGACGTCCAGGAAGTTGGCCGGGAACATGCCGTTCAGCTTGATGATGTCCATCGTCGCCATGGCGAGGCCGGCACCGTTGACCATGCAGCCGATGTTTCCGTCGAGCTTGATATAGGCGAGGTCATATTTCGATGCCTCGATCTCGGCCGGGTCCTCTTCGGTCTCGTCGCGCAGCGCGACGATGTCGGGGTGGCGGTAGAGCGCGTTCGAATCGAAGCTGACCTTGGCGTCGAGCACGAACAGCTTGCCGTCAGTGGTCTCCACCAGCGGGTTGACCTCGAGCATCGACATGTCGGTGGCGACGAAGGCGTTGTAGAGCTGCTCGGCGAGCTTGACCGCCTGCTTGTTGAGATCGCCCTTGAGCTTCAGCGCAAAGGCCACCGCGCGGCCATGATGCGGCATGAAGCCTTCGACCGGATCGATGATGATCGTGCGGATCTTGTCCGGCGTGTCGTGCGCGACGGTCTCGATGTCCATGCCGCCCTCGGTCGACACGATCATCGCGATGCGGCCGGTGCCGCGATCGACGACCATCGAGAAATAATATTCGGATTTGATGTCGGCGCCGTCGGTCACATAGAGGCGATTGACCTGCTTGCCGGCTTCGCCCGTCTGGATCGTGACCAGCGTGTTGCCCAGCATGTCGGTGGCGTTGGCCCGGACCTCGTCGATCGACTTGGACAGGCGGACGCCGCCCTTGGCGTCGGCGGCCAGTTCCTTGAACTTGCCCTTGCCGCGGCCGCCGGCGTGGATCTGCGCCTTGACCACATAGATCGGCCCGGGAAGCTTCTTGGCGGCCTCGACGGCCTCGTCGACGGTCAGCGCCGCGAAGCCGGCAGGGACCGCCGCGCCAAACTTCGCCAGTAGTTCCTTGGCCTGATATTCATGGATGTTCATGGTCGAGCCTAATCCCTCAGAGTCCGATCAAATCGGCTGGGGCTTAAGCATGAAAGTGCCGGCTTGAAAACCCCAAGCGGCCCAAATCAAATGTTACCGCATCTAGGGAAACCTTCGCCCGCTTCGGCGGCGCCGCGCGGCCGCTGGCGCCGCGCTGCCCGCTATCCTGCGATCGAGCAGCCGATTCCCGCCTTCAGCACGACCGAGACGATTTCCGGGTCCTGCAGCGCGCGCAGCCGGTGGACGAGTTCGTCGACGCTCATCCCGCGCACGTCGCGGTTGCCGAGTCCGCCGAGCGACTGGAGCCGCTTGAGCTGGACCAGCGACAGCCGGTCGACCATCCGCTCGGCCATGCAGCCGGCGACGGGGGGCCGGATCCCGGCATCGATCAGCTTGGTGCGGACGCGGGCCTCGGGCGAGACGGTCTGGCACCCCGCCAGCGCGAGCGCGGCGAGGGCGGGCAGGGCGATGGACGACAGGCGGGGCATGGGCGGCTTCCTCGGAATCGGATGCCGGCTTGTGCGACGGAGCGGATTGATCCGCAATGAATGAATGGGCTGCGGTCAGCCGCCGACCGGCATCTGCTGCATCAGCCGCGCCATCACCGCATCGGCGCAGATCGGCTTCATCAGCACCGGAAGATCGGGATGGGATAGCGCCAGCGCGTCGGGAAGGCCGGTGCCGGTGTGGACGACGAAGGGGACGTGGCGGTGGAGCAGCGCGACCGCGACCGGCGTGATGTCGCGATCCTCCAGCTGAACATCGATGATCGCGGCGTCGATCGTCGCCTGGGCGAGCAGGCCGAGCGCCTCGACCGCGCAGGCGAGGCTGAGCGCGATGATCGGCTCATCCTCGACGATCAATACCGATAATGTCCTCGTCATGATGTCCCCGAAACTGAGCGGGAGCCCAAAAGTCTCTCAGCCGATGACGCTCAGTCTTGACCAACGGTAGAACAGGAACCGGCTAATCTGAATTAAGTTCCGCGTCTGTCCCGCTCCCCCGGCCGGCGCACACCGGACGCCGGACGATAGTTCACTGATCATGATTTGTTTCTAATCTCGGATAGTATACGGTGCCGCCATCACCGGCCAGTCATGGCGTCGGTGGCTGAGAGACATGGATCGCGCTCCCGCCCGTAGGGAGCGCATGTCAGAAGCCGCAACGGCCTTCGCGAATTATATCGCCAAACTCGAGCGCCGCGGCGCGTTCGCCGGAGAGGCGCGCGCCGCGCTGCTCGGCGTGCCCGTGCGGATCCGGCACTTCGGCGCCTATCAGGACATCGTGCGCGAGGGGGAGCGGCCGCAGGAAAGCTGCTTCGTCGAGAGCGGGCTGGTCAGTCGCTACCGCACCCTGCCGAACGGATCGCGGCAGATCGTGTCCTTCCACCTTCCCGGCGACATGGTCGATCTGCAGTCCGCGCTCGTGATCGTCGCCGATCACGGCATCCGCACCCATGTGCCCACCGTGATCCTGATGATCGCGCATGACGATATCCTGCGGATCGCCGCGGAGCATCCCTCGGTCGGGCGCGCCTTCTGGTTCGATACGCTCGTCGATGCCGCGATCTTCCGCGAATGGACCGTCAATGTCGGCCGCCGCAACACCCGCGAGCGGACGGCGCATCTGCTGCTCGAATTCAACGCGCGCTTCGCCGCCATCGGGATGGTCCGCGACGGCTGGTTCGATCTGCCGGTGACGCAGAACGACCTGGCCGACGCACTGGGGATCACCCCGGTCCACATGAACCGCACCATGCAGTGGCTGCGCGGCGAGCGGCTGATCCGCACCCATTCGCGCGCCGTCCTGATCGAGGATATGGCGGGCATGGTCGCGCTGGCCGGCTTCGATCCGGTCTATCTCCATCCCGAAGGGCCGCGCAGCGCGCCGGACGGCGTGTAGCTCAGCGCTGCTCGCGCCCGATCCATTTCTCGACGACGGGCGCGCGATAATCGCGGATCTTCGCGACCAGCGCGGCCGGATCGCGATCGACCATCAGCATCGCGCGGTGCGCGTCGCGCAGGAAGCCGGCGGTGACGACATCGTCGAGGAACGCGGTGAGCTTGTCGTAGAAGCCGGCGATGTTGAGCAGGGCGACCGGCTTGGCATGGTCGCCCAGCTGCCCCCAGGTCCAGATTTCGAACAGCTCCTCGAACGTGCCGATGCCGCCCGACAGCGCGATGAACCCGTCCGACAGATCGGCCATCATCGCCTTGCGCGCATGCATCGATCCGACGATGTGAAGTTCGGTCAGCCCTTCATGCGCCACTTCGAGATCGGCGAGCGCCTTCGGGATCACGCCGATCGCGCGGCTGCCCGCGGCCATCGCCGCATCGGCGACGATCCCCATCAGCCCGACCCGGCCGCCGCCATAGACCAGGTCGATCCCGGCCTGCCCCAGCGCGCCACCCAGCGCGCGGGCGGCCTCGCCATGGACCGGATCGAAGCCGGGGCTCGATCCGCAGAACACGCACAGGGATCTGATCATATGCGATGGGCCTCGATTGGTCGCGTCAGCGGAGATGAGGGCGTTCTGGAAAGCGCATGCGGCGGCCTAACCCCGGAACATGGCGCTGACCGGCATCGGCCCTTCGCCCATGCTCAGCGCCAGGCGGTCCGCCCAGCCCAGCCGCATGCCGTGGAAGCGCGCGATCAGGTCGGCGTCCATCGCATAGAGCGACTGGAGCACCGTATAGCCCTGCGCCGGCTCCATATCGCGGAGCATGCGGCGGGCGAAGCGGCGATAATAATCGCGCTGGGCCCAGCATTTGGCGGCATGCTCCTGCAGCATGCCGTGGAGGGCAGCGCCCGACCAGTCCTGCGCGGTGGCGATCATCAGCGCGGTACGCGCGGCATCGGCCAGCGAATTGCCGGTGACCGGGTGGAACAGCCCCGCCCGCAGCCCCACCTTGGCGACGCCCACTCCGCCCGAATTCCAATAGTCGGCGAAATCGCCGCCCAGCGCGATCGGCAGGATGCCGGCCTGGCCGCGCGCCGAACTGCGGATGCGCCAGCCGAAGCGCGCGGCATGGTTGACGATGCGGTTGCCATGGTCGGTCATGTCCAGATCGGGCCAGGCCTCGTAGCGGACATCCTCGATGAACAGCCGGTCGTTCTCGATCGGCAGCATCGCCATATATTGAAAGCCCTCGGCCGGATCGGCGGCGGCATCGATCAGCGTGGCGCGGCGCACGCTGTGCGGCCCGTTCAGGGTCAGCTCATAGCCGACGAACTTGCGATAATGCAGGTCGAGCAGCGACAGATCGCCGGGGCCGCGCGCGTCGACCACGCCATGCGCGCTGATCATCGTCCCGTCTTCCAGGATGACGCCGTCGGCGCTGACCCCGGTGGCGCGGCGGCCGGTCAATATGCTTTCGGCGGGCATCGCCTCGCGCAGCGCCTCGTCGAAGCGGTCCGATCGCAGGCTGTAGAAGGGAAAGGGCAGGGCGCGCTTATAGTTCGGGAAGACCACCGCGAAATCGCGCCAGCCGAAATTGACCAGCGGCTGGAGCAGCGCCTTTTCCTCCGGCCCGATGTCGCTGTCGATGAAGGACCAGAGATGGGCGCCGCCCAGCGCGGGGGCGGCCTCGATGATCAGGATGCGCCGCTCGGGCTGGGCGCGACGTGCGGCCAGCGCGATAAGACCGCCCGAAAGGCCGCCGCCAATGATGGCGAGATCGCACATGACGCCGCTCATCGCGCCTCCATAGAGAGGGACGCCGCCGGAAGCCAGCCTCGCATGGACCATGATCGGATCGGTTCGGGGCTTCCCCCTCCGGCGGTCTTTCTCTACAACCTACCCATCCCCGGGGAGCCGATGGCTGAGAGGTGGTGCTGAAATGCCCACGACCCGTAGAACCTGATCCGGCTCGCACCGGCGTAGGGAGGGAAGGCCGGTCAGCGGCCCCTCCTGTCGATGCGAGCCCATTTATGGAGTGAGTCGACATGGCCGATATCCCCGCGCGTACCGAGATGAAGGTGACCACCGGCCCGATTCGGGGATCGCGCAAGATCCATGTCGAAGGGCCGGGCGGTATCCGGGTCGCGATGCGGGAGATCGCGCTGGAGCCGAGCGCGAAGGAGCCGCCGGTTCGCGTCTATGACTGCTCGGGCCCCTACACCGACGACAAGGCGCATATCGACATCATGGCCGGCCTGCCCGCGCTGCGCCGGGACTGGATCATGGCCCGCGGCGATGTCGAGGAATATGAAGGCCGCGGCGTGAAGCCGGAGGATAACGGCCTGAAGGGGCCGGATCGCGCCGGCGGCGTCGCCCCCTTCCCCAATGTCGTGCAGCGGCCGCTGCGCGCCAAGGCGGGGCAGAATGTCAGCCAGATGCACTATGCCCGGCGCGGCATCATCACGCCGGAAATGGAATATGTCGCGATCCGCGAAAATGTCGGCCGCGCCGCGCTCCGCGAAAAGCTGCTCCGCGACGGCGAGGATTTCGGCGCCGAAATCCCCGATTATGTGACGGCCGAGTTCGTCCGCAGCGAAGTCGCGCGCGGCCGGGCGATCATCCCGTCGAACATCAACCACCCGGAATCGGAGCCGATGGCGATCGGCCGCAACTTCCTGGTGAAGATCAACGCCAATATCGGCAACAGCGCGGTCGCCTCCGACGTCGCCAGCGAAGTCGACAAGATGGTCTGGTCGATCCGCTGGGGCGCCGACACGGTGATGGACCTGTCGACCGGCCGGAACATCCACGACACCCGCGAGTGGATTCTCCGCAATTCGCCGGTGCCGATCGGCACGGTGCCGATCTATCAGGCGCTGGAAAAGGTGAACGGCGTCGCCGAGGATCTGACCTGGGAAATCTTCCGCGATACGCTGATCGAGCAGGCCGAACAGGGCGTCGATTATTTCACCATCCATGCCGGCGTGCGGCTCGCCTATATCCCGATGACCGCCAATCGCGTCACCGGCATCGTCAGCCGCGGCGGCTCGATCATGGCGAAATGGTGCCTCAGCCATCATAAGGAAAGCTTCCTCTACGAACGGTTCGAGGAAATCTGCGAGATCATGAAGGCCTATGACGTCGCCTTCTCGCTGGGCGATGGCCTCCGCCCCGGATCGATCGCCGACGCCAATGACGAAGCCCAGTTCAGCGAACTGCATACCCTGGGCGAACTCACCCAGATCGCCTGGAAGCATGATGTGCAGGTGATGATCGAAGGCCCCGGCCATGTGCCGATGCACAAGATCAAGGCGAACATGGACAAGCAGCTGAAGGCATGCGGCGAGGCGCCGTTCTACACGCTCGGGCCGCTGACCACCGATATCGCGCCCGGCTATGATCACATCACCTCGGCCATCGGCGCGGCGATGATCGGCTGGTTCGGCACGGCGATGCTCTGCTATGTCACGCCGAAGGAGCATCTCGGCCTGCCCGACCGCGACGATGTGAAGGTCGGCGTCGTCACCTACAAGCTGGCCGCCCACGCCGCCGATCTCGCCAAGGGCCACCCGGCCGCGAAGCTCCGCGACGACGCGCTGAGCCGCGCCCGCTTCGAATTCCGCTGGCGCGATCAGTTCCACCTGTCGCTCGATCCCGACACGGCGGAACAATATCACGATCAGACCCTGCCGGCCGAAGGCGCCAAGACCGCGCATTTCTGCTCGATGTGCGGCCCGAAATTCTGCTCGATGAAGATCACCCAGGAGGTGCGCGACTTCGCCGCGACGAAGAACGCCCCGGCGGATACGTTTATTGCCGCAGGTGACGCCGAGGCGGGCATGCGCGCGATGAGCGAGGTGTTCAAGGAGAAGGGCGGGGAGATTTATCTGCCGGCGGCGGAGTGAGGGGAGCGTCCAACGGACGCTGACCTTCGGGCGGAAGCGGGTGGCGGGATAACCTGATGTAATGGGGGAGGCACTTTGATGCCCAATGCTGAGCGCATGAAGGCGTTATTGGCCAAGGCCTATTTTCCTAAAGAGCTGCCGCAGCCATTTACGACGGAAGATTTTGGTCAGCATGCTGGCGACATTCTGGAAGAGTGGGAAAAATCCAAGCTTTTTAAGAAAGAGCCTAGCAAGATTACATCTAAAAAAATGAAGCGAGGATCATACTCGTACAAACTCGATTCAGCCGAAATTGAGGTAATTTCGACACCGAAAAGAGGTTATGAGCGCCGCGATATTCACGTCACACATCCGCTGCCTCAAGCACTTCTTTATTCAGAGATGAGTAATGGGTGGAAGGAAATTCAAAAATGGCTTTTGCGCCAGCGCTTCTCTCTCGACGAAATACGTATTGCTTCTGATGCTGGTCGAGCAATAAAGGGTATTAATTTTCCTCTTCATAAGGCGAAAAAGAACTACATTGAAGCGACGTCGGATTGGCTTGTAAAAACTGATATTACGAGATTCTACCCGTCAATATACACCCATTCTATTCCATGGGCTGCTTACGGTAAGGAGAGAGTTAAATCGGACCTCAAGCTTTACCAAGGATCTTTGGGTGATCGGTTGGATGTTCTTGTTCGAGCCTGCAATAGAAATCAGACAGTTGGCTTGCCTATAGGGCCTGAAAGCTCTCGGATTTTGGCTGAGGTTATTTCGGCACGGATAGATGATGACTTTTCTAAGCTACAGGAACGCATCACGCCGCAAACGGCTGATCGACTGCAGGATGATTGGTTTCTGGGCCTCAAAACATTCGAAGAATCTGAGTCTGCGCTAGCCTCGATTATCTCAGTTTATCGTACTTACGGACTCGAAATTAACGGTAGCAAGACTTCCGTATCGCGTGTGGTCGCTCATGCTGAAGAGGCTTGGATATCTGAGCTTGGATCATTCCTTTCGCATCGAAGTGGCCCCTTAAAGGGTTCGAGGCTAAAGGAATTTCTGACTCTTTCGCTGAGACTTCAGGTAGAAAATGAAAGAAGCGCAGTCACAAACTATGCGCTATCCGTTCTCGAGAACAACCCCATCAACAAGGACGACATCGATATTTTGGAGTCTTTTCTTCTTAAGGCTGCTCTGATATCGCCAGGTTCCATGTCTCGCATTTGCGAACTCCTGATAAATCTGGGTTTCAAAACAAGCCGGATTTCAAAAAGTAGAATAGGTAGTCGTTTCATTGAGTTAGCAGAACGAAATTTAGCTAACGGAAATACCTACGAAGTAATTTGGCAAATATATACACTTCGCGGTCTAAATATAGCTCTTAACTCCCGTAATATTTGCGAGACAATGAAATATTATCCGTCGAGTGCTATAGCTCTTATACTTCTTGATATGGAAAGTAAGGGTCTGTGCGCGAGGCGGCTTCCCAAAGATACGTGGGAGCAAAATATCTCAAAGGAGAAAGTGCGTACTGATTGGATTTGGCTGCTAGCATACGAGGGGATTCGGCATGGCTGGCTGCGCGATACATCGGGCGTCATGGCGGACAGCTTGTTCGCTCCTTTGTCTAAAAGGAATATCGTCTTTTACGATCCCAGACGCAATGTACCGAAAACAGAGAAGACGGTTAAAATTCGGGCGGCATCACGCCGAAAGAATGTGGAGCGAATTGCCAGGTTCATGCTCGATATTCGTGGACTCGGGGAAGAGGAAGAGGACGAGGATTACTGAGACGAGCTAGAATTACGGAATTGCGGTACCACGTACCAAAACCCCCAAATAGGGCGAAGCGACTCCGCTCCTTGTATGAAATCACGCGGCACGTTATGTTACATGTAACGGAGCCGCCCATGAACCGCCCCCAGTCCGATGACAGCAAGAGCCGCGTCGCGCGTCACCGCGCAGCGATGCGTGCGAAGGGCTATCGGCTCAAGCAGTTCTGGTTGCCTGACGTGCGCACCCCGGCGTTCAAGGAGCGGGCGAAGCGCGACATGGCGGCGATCGAGGCGCTTCCCGGTCGTCAGGACGACATCGATTTCGCGGAAGCCGTTCAATATTGGCCCGAAGAGGACGATGATTGAAGCGCGGGGACGTCGTCACCGTTGCGGCCGGTAGCGGGTTCGGCGGCAAGCCACGTCCGGCGCTCATCCTTCAGAGCGATGATTTTGCCGGCAGCACAGTCGTCCTTGCGATCATCACCAGTTCGACCACGCCCGAAGAAAGTTTCCGCCCACGCATCGCGCCGAGCGGCGGGAACGGCCTCCGCAAGATATCCGATGTGGCTGTCGACAGCCTGATCACCGTGCGATGGGAAAAGATCGGAAGCCGCATCGGCGCCTTGTCGGAAGAGGATTTGCTCCGGGTCGAGCGGTCGCTGATGATCTTCCTGGGCATGGCCGGCTGATCGCGCTCAATAATTATAGCGGCACTGCGTGACCCACCGGCACCGGCACCGGCGCTTGTCTTGACATGTAGGAAGCGGCTTGCTGCTTGAGCCGCCTCAGCCCGAGGCTTGCCCTCGCGCCGGGCGGCTCCTTCTCATGACGATGACATCGACAGGACGACGCCTGTCAGCGGAAGCGGTCATGGAGATCGCTCGGCAGGGGAGCCGGACCGCGAAAAAAGAAAAAACGAACGATCAACCCCATGCACCCGGAAATCTCGCCCTTATTGCGAGAGAATCGCAGCCAAGCGAGGGCCGCTCCGGTGCCTCCGGAAGCGGCCCGGCCCGCGTCAGTTCGGGTTGACGATCGCCTTCTTCTGCGCGGGCGTCAGCTTGTCGGCATTGACGTCGCTGTCGTCGATGCGCTCTTCCTTGGCATCGCCCGCATCGCGGATCGCGTCGGCATGGGCTTCGGTCGCGTCCTTCGCCGCGCCGGTCATGTTGTCGGCGGCGGCATCGACCGCATCGGCGCGATTCTCCATCGCTTCCTGGGCCTGTTCGCCCAGCTTGTCGTCGCCCTTCCCGCCGCACGCCGCCAGGGTGAGCGTGGATGCCGAAAGCAGGGCTATGATGATCGCGCGCATATATTCCTCCCAGTGATTACGGGGAGGTTAGCGGCTGACGCCGGTCTTTGTTCCCGCTGGCGGCCATGGTGGCGGGAACGTTCGCGTGAACGGGATAGGCCCGGGATTCGGCCTCGGTCCTGTCCGGCTTGCCCTGTCTCCAGGAACTGATATGTTCCCCCTACGTTCCGATTCGGGGGAAGGCGATGACGGGCATTGCCATGACGCAGGCTGGCATGAAGGCGCCGGTGCTCGCCTTCCTGCCCGACGATGATGTCTTTCCGTTCGATGCGCTGGGCCTGCTGTTCGGCAAGGCCCGCTGGCTCGCGCAGCAGGCTCGGCATGTCGGCATCGAGATCGTCGATAGCGACGAGAGGCGTTGGGCCGTCACCGGCCTGTGTCCGGGAGAGGCGCCGAAAAAGCGATGGTGGCAGCTCGGCGCTCCTGCCGAGCCGGTCGATGATATCGAGCTTCAGCCGCTGGATCCGCAGCGATTCGATGTGACCCGGCGGCGTGTGGAAGCGCAGGCAAGCGCGCTGTTCAACGAGGGCGACGAGGCGCTCGCGCAGATCCGTTCGTCATCGACGATGGCCGCATTGAGCGCAGCCTGTTTCCAGATCACGATGCGCGCGCAGGGCCGGCGCATATTGGCCGGTGATCCGGCTGTGCGGGTAAGAAGGGCGGACGAGGTGGCCCGCAGAGCCCTGACGCTCTTTTCGATGGTCCGGCTGTCACACGATGTCGATCGGTCCGACATCATGAACTGGCTGGCCAGTCATGGCCTGACCCAGGCTGTGTCGCCCGATGAAGCCGAGCTTCTGGCCGCACGGCGTTTGACGGAGGAACAGCGCGCGGAGGCGGGCTGGACGATCGAAGGGCTTGTCGCGCTGCTCTGGGCGCTGGGCTTTATCGAGATGCCGCGCAGCGATGCTTTCGCGGACATATCCGCGATCATCGAGATCGTACCGCCATCCGGGGATATGGGCGTGGATGCGTTTCTTGCGGCGGCAAGGCTGCGTCCACTGCCCGAGATCGCGGCGATGTCGGAGGATTATCATGAAGCGCTGTGTCGGGCACGGATCGGATATGCCGAAAATCCGTCCGGCGCCGATGCCGGCCTCGCGGACGTGGCCCATCGCCGTGCGGGGGCGCTGCAGTGGATCGTGAATCCTGAAAGGCTGCTGTGGCCTTGAGGCGATCATGCCCGACGGGCGTCGAGCCGTCGCGGATCGTCCATGTTTTGAGCGGACGATCGGCAGACCGCAGTGCCCGTTTGTCTCGTCGTCATTCTGGAGTGGATGCATATGGCGTTCGTGAAGGTATCGGAAACGGAGATCAGCTTTCCCGTCGTCGGCTTCAGCCGGGACGATGGCCAGCTTTGGTTCGGGGAGCTGTGGCATCTGATGCGCGCCGGGCGATATGATGTGGAAAAGGAAACATTGATCGGCATGGAGATGGTCGACAATGCCATGCGGCGGTGGATCGTCCGCTCGCTGGACCTGGCGGAGCCGCTCAGGCCCAGGCGGTGG
>SCUQ01000439.1 GCA_004297635.1 Rhizorhabdus sp.
CGCGGGTAAAGCGCACTTCGCACGTCCTGCACGAGTTCCGGCAACGGATAGGCGAAATAGCGATAGGCGCCTCGCCCATAGCCGTGCCGTTCCATGACCACTTCCTTGCGGAAGCCCGCCTCGCGATCATAGAGCGCCGCCGTCGCCAGGCATTGGTCGCGATTGAGCAGCTTCGGCAGCACCGCCCAGCCTCGCTCGTCGAGCTCGGCGGTGGCGCGGTTCCAGTCATGCTCGTCGATCGGGATCATCGCCCGCCTCTGCCCTATCGCAGGCGCGCGGGCTTCCCGTTCCTTGCGGTCACGCCGAAAGCGCGCTCCGCCGCCGCGCATAACCGAAATAGATGGCGAGGCCGACGCCATTCCACAGCAGGCACCACAGCAGGGTCTGCACCGGCAGGCTGACGAACAGATAGAGGCAGCCCAGCACCGCTCCCAGCCCGACAAGCAACGCCGCCGGCGTGCGGAAGGGCCGCTTGAGATCGGGGCGTTGGCGGCGCAGCACGATCAGGCAGGCGCCCACCGCCATGAACGCGATCAGAGTTCCGGCATTCGCCAGCGCCGCGATCTCGCCGATCGGCAAAAGCCCGGCCAGGATCGCGACCAGAATCGCCGTGGCGGTGGTGATCCGTGCTGGCGTTCCGCGCGAGGAGATCACGGTAAGCGATCGGGGCAGGAAGCCGTCTCGCGCCATGGCGAGAAAAATGCGGCTCTGACCATAGAGGAAAGCGAGCAGCACGGTCGGCAAGGCGATCACCGCCGCCGTGGCGACGATCTTGGCGACGCCGGGCCGCCCCAGTTCACGCAGGATCAGCGCGAGCGGCTCCGGGCTGTCGGCAAAGCCCGTGAAAGGCACAGCCCCGATCGCAGCCGCCGCCACCAGGATGTAGATCAGCGTGCAGACGAGCATCGATCCGACGATGCCGATGGCCAGATCCCGCTCAGGCCGCTTGGTTTCCTCCGCCGCGGTCGAGATCGCATCGAAGCCGTAAAAGGCGAAGAAGATGATCGCCGCCGCCGCCATCACGCCGCGCGGCACACCATCCTCTCCCGCGACGGAGGCAAAGCCGTACGGCATGAAGGGATGAAGATGACTGGCGTCGAAGCTGGGCAGCGCGACCGCGACGAACAGCGACAGCGTCGCGATCTTGACGAGCACCAGCACGGTGTTGACCCGCGCGCTTTCATGCGTGCCGAGCAGCAGCAGGAAGGTGACGACGGCGATGATGAGGATCGCCGGCAGGTTGATCAGCCCGCCGAGTTCGGGCCCTTGGGTCAGTGCTTCGGGAAAGCCGAAACCCATCAGCAGGGGCGAGGCATAGCCCGACCAGCCGACCGCCACGGTAGAGACCACCAGCGAATATTCGAGGATCAGGCTCCAGCCGACCACCCATGCGAATATCTCGCCGAGCGCGGCATAGCTGTAGGTATAGGCGCTGCCCGCCGCCGGCATCATCGCCGCCAGTTCGGCATAGGCGAGTGCGGCACAGGCACAGATCGCGCCTGCGATCGCGAAGGAGAGCAATACCGAAGGACCGGCGCGATCGGCCCCCACGCCGATCAGGGTCAGGATGCCGGTGCCGACGATCGCGCCGACGCCGAGCGCCACCAGATGCGGCCAGGACAAGGTTGGCGTCAGCCGCCCCTCATGCGTCTCGGCCCCGCCGATCGGCTTGCGCCGCATCAATCCGCTCATAATCCCTTCCTCCCCGCGAAACCGTCCGTCGCTTTTATCAGCTGGTCCAATATGCCGGGTTCCGAATAGGCGTGTCCCGCCCCTTCGATCAGGTGGAAATCGGCCTCTGGCCACGCCATGTGCAGCGCCCATGCATAGTGAAGGGGGCACGGCATGTCATAGCGCCCGTGGACGATCACGCCCGGAATACCGCGCAGCTTTTCGGCATCGCGCAGCAGCTGCTGGGGCTCCAGCCAGCAATCATGGTGGAAATAGTGATTCTCGATCCGGGCGAAGGCGATCGCGAAATGTTCGTCGCCATGCTGCTCGCTCAATGCCGTGCTCGGCAGCAGAGTGATCGTTCCGCCCTCCCACAGGCTCCATGCCCTGGCCGCTTCCCGCTGGGCGGCGACATCGTGGCCGGTCAGCCGCCTGTTGTAGGCCGCAACCATGTCCCCGCGCTCCGCCTCTGGAATGGGCGCGACGAAGTCGGCCCATTTGTCGGGAAACATCTGCGAGACGCCCCACTGATAATACCAGTCGATCTCCGCGCGGGTCGCCGTGTAGATTCCGCGCAGCACCAGTTCGCTCACCCGGTCGGGGTGGGTCTCCGCATAAGCGAGCGCCAGGGTCGATCCCCAGCTTCCGCCGAACAGCAACCATTGCTCCGCCCCGGTCATCACCCGCAGCCGTTCGATGTCGGCGACCAGGTGCCAGGTCGTGTTGGCGGTAAGATCGGCATGCGGCGTCGATCGCCCGCAGCCACGCTGGTCGAACAGCAGCAGATCGTAGCGCGCGGGATCGAACAGCCGCCGATGATCGGCCGAACAGCCTCCGCCTGGCCCGCCATGCAGGAAAACCGCCGGCTTGCCGCCTGGCGTCCCGACCCTTTCATAATAGATGCTATGCCCGTCGCCGACGTCGAGCATGCCGGCCGCATAGGGCTCTATCGGTGGATAAAGGCTGCGCAGTCCGCTCATGTCTTCCTCGCCGCATTGGCCGCCAGAGAGCCGGCCGACTTGATCTCGCGCATCGCGATCGTTGTCGTGAAACGCTCGACCCCCGGCAGGCGCCACAGCTCGGATCGCAGAAATTCGTCTAGGTCGGTCATGTCGCGTGCCAATATATGCGCCAGATAATCGGTGTCGCCTACCGTGGCATGGCAGGCCATGATCATCGGATGACCGCTTACCGCGCGTTCGAATGCCG
>SCUQ01000440.1 GCA_004297635.1 Rhizorhabdus sp.
TCGGGCTGATGTCGAGGAAGGTGTCGATGTCCACGCCCGGCGTCCCGATCGCGCGGGTGATACGGCCGACATCGGGAACGGTGAAGCCTTCCGCATAGCTGGCATAGGCTCGAATACCCTCCCAAGGTTCGAAGATGACGCCGCCGTTGAGCAATATGTCGTCGAACTTCGGCTTGCCGCCCGCCACGGCAACCCCGCCCCGTGGCGTCGTCGTGGTCGCGAGCGTGGTGTAGTCGTCGATCTTGATCTGAACATTCTCCCAGCGCGCGCCGCCGGCGAAGCGGAGCTTCTTGTCGAACAGCGCCAGGTTGAGCTGGGTGAAGGGCGCGATGTCCCGGAAGTCGGTCGGCGGCACCCATATGCGGTTCGTGGCGATCAGCCGCTGCTCGGTCTTGTCGAACAAGACGTCGAGGCCGACCGTCGCCGTCAGCGCCTCGAAACCGGGAACGGCGCGTTCATAGGTGAACTTCGCGCCCAGCTTGCGCGACCGGTTCTGTGACTGATCGAACAGCGTGCCGAGCGGCGCGATGCGGACGTCCTGGAACGTCGCCTGTGTCGTGACCTCGCCACCGAAGGTGTCGCGGGTGCGGTTGAAGAACAGCTGGCTGACGAAGTTGCCGCCGGCCAGATCGGTGTCGGTGACGGATAGCGCCACGCTCTCGGTCCGGCCCTGCGCGGGCTTGCCCGGCGGGTTGCCGCGCACCGCGCTGGTCGGCAGGCCGGTCAGCTTGTTGCCGGCGACGGCGATATAGTCGCCATCGCTCTTCAGTTCGAACCGGTTGACGATCAGATCGATGCGTCCCGTATCGCCGAGCTGGTAGCCGAAGCGGCCGAAAAACGAGAGCGCCTTCGAATCCTGGGTTTCGCCCTGGGTGAGATTGAGGCCGACCCGCCGCCCTTCTCCATCGAAGAAGGTGCCGCGCTTCTCGTAGGCGACACCCATCGTGGCGTCGAAACGATCGGCCTTGTACTGGACGAGGCCCGCCGCCTTGCCGCCCAGGCCCTCCTTGCTGAAGCCGTTGTCGGCCGTACCCTGCAGCAGGACGCGGCCCGACAGGCCCTCCCGGCTCGGCGCGCCGACCGTCACCTGATTGACGATGCCGCCGGTGCCGCCGATCCCCTGCAGCGCGTTCGAACCATAGATCAGCTCGACCCGGTCGACGAAAAATCCGTCGATGGTGAAGCCGTCGCGGCTGCCGTCGCGCAGCGGCGTCGACTGCGGGATGCCGTTGATCGCGTAAAGCGGCGACCGGCCGCGCAAGGTCTCGCCCGCGCCCGACAATTTGCCGCGGGTCGGCGAGAAGGAAGGGGTGAGCGCCGCCACCGCGTCCGTCACGGAACCGGAAATGACGGTCTGCTGATCGAGCTGAGCCTTGCCGATCACGTCGATCGTCAGCGGCAACGCATTGGCTGGAAGCACCGAGCGGGTCGCGGTGACGATGATCGCACCATCCGAGCCATCGGCAGGCGCCTCTGCCGCGGTTTGGGCATAGGCAGGCAGTGCGGCGGCAAGCGTGGCCAAAGACGCGACGAAACGACAGGAACGAGCCATGTTTTCCCCTTTCGAGGGGTCCGGCTAATAGCTCGCAGTTAATATTGCAAGTGATTATCAGTAGCGTGGATTATCTATCCATCGAGGTGGTGGGCGAAGGCGGCGACGACCTGGGCATAGAGATCACGCTTGAATGGCACGATCAGGTCGACCAGTTCGCCGGCATCGACCCATTTCCAGGCGCGAAATTCCGGCTCGGCGGTTTCGATGTTGATATCGGCATCGGCACCCAGGAAGCGTGCCACGAACCAGTGCTGGGCCTGGCCGCGATATTTACCGCCCCATATTTTACCCGTCAGTTCAGGCGGCAGATCGTAGAGCAACTCGCCCGGCGCACGGCCGAGTATCTCGACCAGATGCGCGGCGATCCCGGTTTCCTCCTCGAGTTCGCGCAGCGCCCCCGCCTGCGGATCCTCGCCCGGATCGAGCCCGCCCTGTGGCATCTGCCATGCGTCGGCGGCGTTATCGATGCGTTGCGCCACGAACACCTTGTTCTCGGCGTTGAGCAGCATGATCGCCGCCGCCGGGCGATAGGGAAGCGTCTTCTTCATGGCCGATATTCCTCGATCATCACTTTGAACGCGCCAAGACAGCCGCGCAGATCCTCCTCCGAAGAAGGTATGGCGCGGCGTAAGGTCAACCAGCCATGGATATTGCCCTTCGCCTCGCGATAGGCGATCGGGACGCCGGCCTCGATGCAGGCCATCGCATAAGCCCGTCCCTGGTCAAGCAACGGATCCAGTGTCGCGGTGGCGACGAGCGCCGGCGGCATGCCGCGCTGGTCGCCCAGCCGGGGGGAAGCCCGCCAATGCTGGAAATCCGGGCCGTAATGCTCGTTGAACCAGCGCAGCGTATCAAGGCTGAGCATATAGCCCTCGCCCAGTCTTTCGGTCGACGGATAGCGCTTGCGCAGGTCGACCGCCGGATAGAGCGGCCAGATCGCGATGACGGGCAGCGCGGCGGGATGGTTGCGCAGCGCCATCGCCGTGACGATCGTCAGGGTGCCGCCGGCACTGTCGCCCGCGATGGCGAGCGAATTGAAGCGTCGGCCGAACAGCATCCCCTGCGCGGCGACCCAGCGGGCCGCATCCTCGCAATCATCGGGGGCACTGGGCCAGCGATGCTCGGGCGCCAGGCGATAGTCGATCGACAACAGCGGCAGATCCAGCCCGATCGCGATGTCGGCCGCGGCCGCATCATAGCTGTCGATGTCGCCCAGCACGAAGCCCCCCCCATGGAAGAACAGCACGAGCGGCCCTTCTTCACGCTGCGCGCGCGGATCGTAGAAGCGCGCCGCGATCGTCCGCCCGTCATGGGTGGTGATGAACAGATCCTCCCGCGTGGCGATGGCCGGGCTGTCGACATCGGCCACCTGCCGCATCCGCTGCGCCATCCCCCGCGCAGTGGCGGGATCGACCTCATGGGTCTTCGGCCCTTCATGCGCCTCGAGCTTGTCGAGAAAGGCACGGACGTCGGGGCGGACAAATTCCTGGTTCATGGCTTTCCATCGGCAAATGCGGCTAAGGTGGCAAGATGCTGCGCGTCGTTCACCATCCCCATTATGTGTCCCCCGCCGCAGCGGGAAGCCGCTTCTCGTTCGACAAATATGGACTGGTGATGATCGCGCTCGCCGAAAGCGGCGCAGATCATCTGCGGCATGAGCCCGAACCGATGCCGCGCCACTGGATCGAGGCGGTCCACGATCCCCGCTATGTCGCGGAGGTGGCGGCATCCGCCGTGCCGCCCGCGAAGGAGCGACGGATAGGTTTCCCGATTACCGAACGGGTGACGCGCCGCGCCTTCCTTGCCCCCGGCGGCACCTGGCTCGCCGCGAAGCTGGCGCTCGACCATGGCTATGCGGCCAACAGCGCCGGCGGCAGCCACCATGCGATGGCGGATACGGGCGCCGGATATTGCGTTTTCAACGATCTCGCCATCGCCGCCAACCGGCTGATCGCGGAGGGCGATGCGCGGCGCATCATGATCGTCGACCTCGATGTCCATCAGGGCGACGGGACTGCGGCGCTGCTGGCGGGGCGGAGCGACATCTTCACCTTCTCGATCCACGCCGAGCGCAACTTTCCCGTCCGCAAGGCGAGCTCCAGCTTTGACCTGGGGCTCGACGACGGCACGGGCGACGAGGCCTATCTCGCCACCATGACCGTGCATCTGCCGCGCATGCTGGACGATTTCGGTCCAGACCTGATTCTCTATCAGGCCGG
>SCUQ01000441.1 GCA_004297635.1 Rhizorhabdus sp.
CCTTCACCAAGCGCCTGGCAACGGTGCGGGGACGCTATAATGTCAATGGCGAGCCTGCGGTCAGCGATCAGGTCCGCAAGCTGCTCGCCAGCCGCGCCTCGACGGCGAAACGCGATGAAAGCTTCCTGGGCCATTTTCTGCCCGATCCGGCCGATATCACCCGCCGTATCGAAGCCGCAGGCCGGAAATGGACGGTCCGCCACTATTTTATCGGGATGGGCGTCACCTTCGCGCTGCCTTTCCTGATGCTGCCGATCGCCGGCCTGCCCGTCTGGATGGCGCTGATCGTCGCGATCGCAGCCGCGCTGGCGCTGCCCCGCTTGTTCCTGAACGCCCTTTGCAAACGCCGTATCGCTCAATTCGTGACGCGCTTCCCCGATGCGATCGAGTTGCTGGTGCGCGGGCTGCGCGCGGGCCTGCCGATCGCCGAGACGATGGGCGCGATCGCCTCCGAGATCGACGGACCGGTGGGCAGCGAGTTCCAGGCGGTGAGCGACCGGATGAAGATCGGACGAACGCTCGAAGGCGCGCTGCAGGAAACCGCCGACCGGCTCGGCACGGCCGAGTTCCAGTTCTTCGTCATCACCCTCGCCATCCAGCGCGAAACCGGCGGCAATCTGGCCGAAACGCTTTCCAACCTGTCCGATGTCCTGCGCAAGCGCATGCAGATGAAGCTCAAGATTTCGGCGATGTCGTCCGAATCCAAGGCTTCCGCCTATATCATCGGCGCGCTGCCCTTCATCGTCTTCGGGCTGATCAGCTTCATCAGCCCTACTTATATGGCGGGCTTCTTCACCGATCAGCGGCTGATGATCGCGGGCATGGGCGGGCTGATCTGGATGTCGATCGGTGCCTATATCATGCGCCAGATGATCAGCTTCGAGATCTGAGGCGACCATGGAACACGCCGTCACCCCCCAGTTCTTCAGCACGCTGCTCTCGATCGGTATCGCGCTGACTACCGCGATCATCATGCTGATCGTCGGACACAGCCTGGTGCGCTCCTTCGCGCGCGATCCGATGGCCCGGCGCGTCCGCGCGCTCAACGACCGGCGCGAGCAGCTCAAGGCCGGCGTCGCCGCCTCCAAGACGCGCCGCCGTGCCAAGATGGAGAAGAAGGCGAGCATCTCGATCAGCCGGATGAAGGCGATCCTCGGCAGCATGAAGATGCTGCAGGACAGCCAGCTCAAGGCCGCCTCGCTCAACCTCGCCCGCGCCGGCATCCGCACGAAGGATGCCGCGATCACGGTGATCTTCTTCCGTCTCGTCGCCCCGATCATGATCGGCGGCACCGCGGCGATCGGCGTCTATGTGCTCAAATGGTTTCCGGACGCCAGCGCCTTCAAGCAATATATGATCGTCGCCGGCAGCCTTCTGGCCAGCTACAAAGCGCCCGACATCTATGTGAAGAATCTCGTCACCAAGCGGCAGGCCGCGATCCGCAAGGCGCTGCCCGACGCGCTCGACCTTTTGGTAATCTGCGCCGAAGCCGGTCTTTCGGTCGATCTTGCCTTCAACCGGGTCGCGCGTGAGCTGTCCAAGGCCTATCCGGAACTGGGCGACGAGTTCGCGCTGACCGCGATCGAACTGGGCTTTCTCACCGACCGGCGCCAGGCCTTCGAAAATCTCGCCCAGCGCGTGAACCTCGATTCGATCCGCGGCGTCGTCACCACGATGATCCAGACCGAGAAATATGGCACGCCGCTGGCCGGTGCGCTGCGCGTCCTGTCCGCCGAATTCCGCCACGACCGGATGATGCGTGCCGAGGAAAAGGCCGCGCGGCTGCCCGCGATCATGACGGTACCGTTGATCCTGTTCATCCTGCCGGTGCTGTTCATCGTGATCCTCGGGCCGGCGGCCTGCTCGATCAGCGACAATGTGATGCGCTGATCCAGATCAACATCCCGGCGATTTCCAGTGTCGTTACGGAACGGTTCGCTTCCGCATCGGTTCTAGCCCTCACGAAATCGGAGGGCTCCACATGCCTGAATTCACCACGAACCAATGGGTGATCATCGCCCTGGTGCTGTTGCTGGGCTGGTTCCTCGGCCTGTTCACCCTGTCGGGCGGGCGAAAATGGAAGAAGGCGTTCGAGCATGAGCGATCCCGGCGGATCGCCGCCGACAGTGAGGTCGACACGCTCTCCGCCCAGGTCGCCGAACTGGCCGGCGAGCGTGAGCAGCGGATCGCCCTCGAACAGGAGCGGGACAATCACCTCGCACGCGCCACCGCCGCCAATCAGCGGATTGCGGAACTGGAAAGCCGCAGTGCCGGTATCAACGCCGACACCGCCGGGTCGATCGCCGCCGCGGCGTCTGGCAAGCGCGACGATCTCGCGCGCATCTTCGGCATCGGGCGCGGCGGTGAGATGCGGCTCAACGCGCTGGGCATCAACCGCTATAGCGACATCACCGCGCTATCGCCGCAGGATGAGGCCGTACTGGAAGGCCGCATGGGCATCGCGCCCGGCACCATCGCGGACGAACGCTGGCGTGAGCAGGCCGAAATGCTCCGCCAGGGCTTCACCGACGAGCATGCCCGGCGATTTGCCTAGAACATCGTGCGTTTAGAGCCGATCGGCGCGATGCCCATGCGGCCTTCCAGTACGGCCTCATCCTGCGGCGATAGCGCGGTGATGTCGCTATAGCGGTTGATGCCCAGCGCGTTGAGCCGCATCTCACCGCCGCGC
>SCUQ01000442.1 GCA_004297635.1 Rhizorhabdus sp.
CCGAGAAACGCGTCGAGATCCTGCTGTGGCTGCTTGTCGGGATCGGTCATGGGTTGCTCGTCTCGCTTGAGGCGGTGTTCTTGCCTGATTCATAGGACCCGGGGCCGGGGATCGGCGCCATCTGCCAGCCGCCGCCCAGCGCCTTGTAGAGCTGAATGGTCGCACTGGCCCTGGCCGCCCGCGCGGCGGCGGCGCTGTCCTGGCTCGACAGCCGCGCACGCTGGCTGTCGAGCAGCGACTGGAAGTCGACCAGGCCGGAGCGATATTGCAGCTCGGCATAGCGGTTGGCATTGTTCGCGGCCTCGTAGCTGACCGCGAGATCGGCCTCGCGGCGTTCGGCGACCTCGCGGCCCTTCAAGGCATTCTCGACCTCTTCGAGCGCGGTCAGCACCGCCTGGCGATAGGCGTCATAGGCGGCATCGGTCGCCGCCCGCTGGCCGAGGATCGCGGCGCGGATCTGTCCGCCCTGGAAGATCGGCGCGGTGATGCCGGCGACGAGGTTGCCCAGCCCGTTGCTGATGACATCGCCGACCGAGGTGGCCGATCCCGCGAAGCTGCCCGACAGTCGCAAGGCCGGATAGAGCTGCGCGGTCTGCACCCCGATCCGCGCGCTTTCCGCGGCAAGGCTGCGTTCGGCGCTGGCGACGTCGGGGCGCCGCTCGATCACCTGCGCGGGGATCGGCGCATCGACGCCGGGGGCGAGCGGGATCGAGGCGGGGGGATCGATCAGCGCGTTCACCGCACCGGGGGCCTCGCCGAGCAGCACCGCGATATGGTTGACCGCCACGGCATAGTCATTCTCCAATGTCGGGATCGATGCGGCGGTCTGCGCGCGGAGCTGGCGGGCCTGTTCATAGTCGAGGCTGGAGACGAGGCCCGCCTGCCGGCGCCAGCCGACAAGTTCCAGCGTCTCGTCCTGCGCCGCCAGATTCTCGCGGGCGATGCGCAGGCGGATCTGGGCGAGCCGTGCATCGACATAGTTGAGCCCGACTTCGGAGGCGATGCTGGCCTGGGTGAAGCGCAAGGTCGCCTCGCTTGCCTCGGCGGAGGCGCGGGCCGCCTGAACCTGGCGGCGGATGCCGCCGAAGATGTCGGCCTCCCACGATACGTCGAAACCGCCGCGATAGACGGTGGTGTCGCCACCGGTGCTGATCGTCTGCCCGGTGGTCGGATCGATGCGGGCATTGCTGTTGGCGCCGATGCTGCGCGCGACCGAGGCGCTCGTGCCGACCTGCGGCAGCGCCTGGCCCTGCGTCCCGCGCAGCGTGGCGCGCGCCTGGCGCAGCCGGGCGGCGGCGGCACTGACATCGAGATTGCCGGCAAAGGCGCGGTCGATCAGCCGGGTGAGGATGGGATCCTCGAAGCTTTCCCACCAGCGGGCGAGATCGACCATCTGCTGTTCGGCCGCGATCGTCGGGCTGGCCTGGAACTGATCGGGGATCCTGAGATTCGAAACCGAGGGCGGGCGATAATCGGGGCCGGCATTACAGGCCGACAGCAACAGCATGCCGAAAATGACCCCGGTTCGCGCGCCGGGGCGCAGGCTGCATGCAAGGCGATCGTTCATCGTCATCCAGGCCCTGTTACCGCCCTTTCATGTCGGAGGATTTCACCGCTGAAACGCAGCTATCGCCCGGCACATATTCCGCTTCGTTGCCTGACCGCAACAAGCGTGGCGGCGAGCCGGTTCCCTTTCGGCATGATCGACATGCCTCCAACAGCATCGTTCCCGCGAAACGGGAATCCAGGGGCGGCGCCGGACGAACCGGGCATGCCGTTACCATGGACCCCCGCCTGCGCGGGAACGCCGGGTCCGGGTTCGGATAGGCCGAACCCGTCCTGACCGTCAGTTGAGCGCGGCGAAGCTCGCCGCCTGCTGGCCGACCAGAGTCACTTCGACCCGGCGGTTCTGCTGGCGGCCCGCTGCGTTCATATTGTCCGCGACCGGCTGGGCCTCGCCATGGCCTACCGCGGTGACGCGGGCGCCGTCGACGCCCATGCCGCCCAGCGCCGTGCGTACGGCCTGTGCCCGCGCTTCCGAGAGCTGCTGATTATAGGCGTCCGTCCCCTGCGAGTCGGTGTGGCCGTCGATCCGCACCTTCACCTCGGGATTGGCCTTCAGATATTGTGCAAGCGGCAGGAGGCGCTGCGACGCGCCGGGCTTGAGATCGGCCTTGCCGGTTTCGAACACGACATCCTGCAGCACAAGGGTGGCGCCCAGCTGGGTCTGCTTGAGCTGATAGTCGCGCATCTCGGCCTTGAGCCGCGCGGCTTCCGCCTGGGCGGCGGCGGCGCTGGCCTGGGCATTGGCGGCCGCCGCGTTCGCGTCGGCGATCTGTGCGTCCTTGCGCGACGCCGCATCGGCCTTGGCGCCTTCGACATCCTTCTTGAGCATCGCGATGCGGGCGCGGGTGCGCGCGGTCTCGATCAGCGCATCGATCTCGCCGGCAACCGCCTCGGCCTGACCGGCCTTGTCATTGTCGAGCTTCTTGTCGAGCGTCGCGATCCGGTCGGACGCACGGTCGAGATAGACCGCGCCATATTCGGCGACACCGGGCTCGGCACGTGCCACGGCGATCTTCTCGCGGAATTGATCGGTGACGAGCTTGTCGGTCTTGTCGGCCAGAGCCGGGCTGGCGAAGCCGGCCAGCGCGGAAGCACCGGCAAGGCTGAGCAGGAACTTGTTCATGTTTCTCTCCTCGATGAGGGATTAATTGACCGCGACCTTGGCACGCTCGGTTTCGAGCGCGCGCATCTCGGCTGTGGCTGCCGCCAGATCGGCGAGCGCATCGGCCTGGAAGGCCAGCGCCTTGGCCGCTCGGTCCTCATCCTTCTTGAATTGCACATTCGCCTGTTCGAGCACCCCGCGGCTGCGGTTGAGGACGTCGCCGGCATTGCCGCCGACACCCGCCTTTTCTGCGGCGTCCAGCTTGGCCTTGGCAGCCGCGATCGCGACCCGCGCCTCATCCTCGTCTCCAGCGAAGGCGGCGCCCGGCACGACAAGGCCGGTGAGCCCCGCGGCGGCGAGGCCGATCAGAAGCATTTTCCTCATCCTACGTACTCCAATGGTTCACTTGTCCGCGCTTAGAACAGGCCTGCCTCGTTCCGGTTCCGTCGCCGACGCTTCCTGATTGTCGAAGGATCGGCAAAGGCGTAGTTTGCGTAGGCAATGGAGAGGCCGAACATGGGGACGCTCGCCAACTTCTGCATAGGGACCGCGCTGGTTGCCGCCGGCGTGCTGGCCGCACCGCTGCCGGCGGCGCCGGTGGTTTCCGCCGCGGCCGAACAGGTGCAGGGCCGCCGCGACCTCAGCCAGCGTTTGACCGTGCCCGTCACCATCGGCGGCGCGGGCCCCTATGATTTCGTCGTCGACACCGGCGCCGAGCGTACCGTCATCTCGCGCGAACTGGCCGACCGGCTCACATTGGCGCCGTCGAGGCAGGTCAATCTCGTCAGCATCGCCGGAACCAACCTTGTGGATACCGCGGTGATCCCCAGCCTGAAGCTGACCGCCAGCCGCGGCCGGATGAACGAGTTCGACGCGCCCGTGCTGGCAGGTGCGCATCTCGGCGCCGAAGGCATGCTGGGGCTCGACAGCCTGCGCAGCAAGCAGGTCGTGCTCGATTTCAGGAAAATGCGCATGTCGATCGCCGAGTCCGGCGATGCATCGCGTAACGATGACGATGAGATCGTCGTCACCGGCAAGCGCCGGCTGGGCCAGCTGGTGCTGGTCGATGCGGAGGCGGACGGGCAGAAGATCAGCGTGGTGATCGATACCGGATCGGCGGTGTCGATCGGCAACAACGCGCTGCGCGCCCGGCTCGCGCGCAGCGGCCGGCTCGGGCTGGTCATCCCGATCAGCATCGCCAGCGTCACCGGTGAGCAGACGCCGGCCGACTACACGTCCATCCGCAAGATCAGGATCGGCGGGGTCAATCTCGACAACATGCCGATCGCCTTCGCCGATGCGGGCATCTTCCGGCATCTCGGGCTCAACAATCGCCCGGCGCTGCTGCTGGGGATGGATTCGCTGCGGCTGTTCGACCGGGTGTCGATCGATTTCGCCCGGCGCAGCGTGCGATTCCTGCTGCCGGGCGACGCGTTCCTCGCCCCACCGCAGATGGCCGCCCTCAATCCGGGGCGGGGCTGATCCTCGACCGCTCTGGACGCGGCCGCCAATCGGGCTAGTCTGTCGCCTTTCCCGCAAGGAGTCTCCCGATGCGTCCGCTTGCCAAAGTCCTGAGCCTGATCGCCGCCCTCGCCCTGCCCGCCGCCGCGCAGGCCGCCCTCGCGGTGGGGGCCAAGGCACCCGCCTTCCAGACCCGCGCTTCGCTGGGCGGCAAGGATTTCGACTTCGCTCTGGCCCAGGCGCTGAAGAAGGGGCCGGTCGTGCTCTATTTCTTCCCGGCGGCCTTCACCAAGGGCTGCACCGTCGAAGCGCATGAGTTCGCCGAGGCGACCGATGATTTCAACAGGATGGGCGCCACCGTGATCGGCATGGCCGCCGATCCGATCGAGAAGCTCAACAAATTCTCGGTTGAGGAATGCCGCAACAAATTCGCGGTCGGCGTCGCCACTCCGGCGATGATCAAGGGCTATGATGTCGCGCTCGAAGCGGGCGTGATCCCCAATGTGACGGGGCGGACCAACCGTACCTCCTATGTCATCGCGCCTGGCGGGAAGGTCATCTTCGTCCATTCGGCGCTCGGCGTGGCGGGCCATGTCTCGGGCACGATGAACGCCGTCAAGGCGTGGAAGGCCGCGCACTGAGCATTGCCCGTCGGGCCGCGCTTCCGCTTTTCGTCCTGCTGCTCGGCGCGGCCGGCCCGGCCACAGCGCCGGATACCGCCGCGGCCGCGCTTGCCGATCTCAACGCC
>SCUQ01000443.1 GCA_004297635.1 Rhizorhabdus sp.
GCCCTGCGGATCGCTGCACACCGCGAATCGCCCCACGGTAGGGATCATCTCGGGTCCATGGTGGATCGAGCCGCCATGCGTCCGCACGGACGTGGCCGCCGCATCGATGTCGGTGACGTGGATATAACCGACCCAGCAGGGCTTGAGCCCCCGGACGGCGGCTTCCTCGGGGATCGGCATCAGCCCGCCGATGCCACGGCCGGCCGCCTCAACGACGGTATAGGGATGGCCGTTCGTCGGGAACGGCGAAAGCGTCCAGCCGACGACATTGGCATAGAAGGTCTCAGCTGCCGCGTGGTCGCTCGTCATGAGTTCGTACCAGAAGAATTTACGCGCCATCTGTGTTCTCCCGTTCATGCGTCGGCGACGGCCTTTTCGATCGTCGCGATATCCAGCTTCACCATCCGGAAAACCTCGGTCATCGCTGCCCGGGCCTTGGCGGGGTCGGCCATGATCTCCGCCATATTGGCAGGCACGATCTGCCAGTGCAGGCCATATCGATCGGCGAGCCAGCCGCACTGCTGCGCCGCCCCGCCCTCCAGCAGCCCGTCCCACACGCGATCAAGCTCGGCCTGATCCCGCGCGCCGAAAGACATGGAGACGGCCAGCCCATATTCGGCGTCCATGCCGCCGTTGAGCGCCTGCATCTTCTGCCCGGCCAGGGTCAACTCCACCATCAGCACGTCGCCGACCTTCGGCCCGGGCGTCTCGACCGTAGCTCTGTGTACTTTGTCGATCCGGCTGTCGGGAAGGATCGACGTGTAGAAGCGCGCCGCCTCCTCCGCCTGATCCTTGAACCACAGGCAGGGCGTAATCCTGGACATCGCATCCTCCTTCGTCATTGGGTGTCGGTCGGGATCTGCCCGAATGCACAAAGGACGAACCCATCCACCCTTATCCGACATCCCCGCGATAATTTTGAGACAGGGCGCCGCAGGCTCCGGTCAGCGCAGCGGCGAAGCGAAGCGGCGCAGCTTCAACACCGTCTTGTGCTTATATTCCGCCTTGCCGAACGGATGGAAACCCAGCTTCTCGGCCACCCGCAGCGACGGTCCGTTTTCCGGATCGATGATGCACACTGTCCGCTCCGGCGCGAAAGTCGCCTCCATCCAGTGCAGAATCGCGCGCGCCGCCTCCGTAGCATAGCCACGCCCATGGACGTCGAACGACAGCATCCACGCCATCTCCGGGAAAGGATCGAAATCATCCCCGAGCCCACGATGGAAATCGGCAAGGCCGACCTCGCCCACCACCCGACCGCTCGCCTTCTCCTCGACCAGCAACATCCCATAGCCGAGCAACGCCCAATGACCGACGAAGCGCAGCATTCTATGCCATGTCTCCTCCCGGGTCATCGGTTGCTGGAAGATCGTCCGCACGGCCTCCGGGTCGCTGGTCAGGAAGCAGCAATCCTCATAGTCGTCCAACCGGTGCGGCCGCAACATCAGGCGTGGCGTTTCGATCGTCACGCCAAGGGTCATTCGACGATCTCACCCGGATCGACCCCCCAGATACGATCGGTCTGGATATAGCCCTTCTTGCCTGCGGCATCGAACAGGCACCAGCCGCTCTCGCACTGGCTGATCCGACCGACCACCCCCGGTTCTGCCCGCCAGGCCAGCCCAGAACCGCTGGCAGGATCGACATGCATTTCCGCCGGGCCGTCACCCGTGACGATCGCGGTGCGCTGCGCGCTGAGAAGGGTCGCGAGCATCCAGCCCTCGGTACCGTCCTGTTCCCGGATACGCCGCCAATTGCCGTAGACCTGAACCACCTGCACCGGCAGATCGCGCCGGCGATAACGCCATGTCGCCGGATAGGTGCGTTCCGGCCCGGTCCGCATCAGCGCATCGCCCGTCGAGATTGACGCCCAATAGGGCACCTTGCGCTCCTGCGCCTCCCCCGCACCGGCGATCAGCAAAATCCCGAGCATACCCCAGCCCAGCTTCTTCAATGTCGTCCCCTGTCCGCAAAGTTGCCGCCATAGTAGAGTCCCGTGGTTCCCGTTCAAGAGTCGAGACGGCTGCTTGCGCTCGGCACCGGGCGGGACTAGCGACAGGCCATGGCCGAGCCCGAACGCCCCCGTCGCCCCCAACTGATCGTCACGCGGCGGCTGCCTGCGCAGATCGAGGCGCGGATGAGCGAATTGTTCGACGTCGAGCTGAGCGAACACGATCTTCCGATGAGCGCGAAGGCGCTCGCGGCGGCCGCCGCGCGCTGCGACGTGCTGGTCCCGACCATCACCGACCGCATCGACGCCGCCGTGATCGCGGCCGGAAGCGCGGCGGCGGGCGGCCGGCTCCGGCTGATTGCCAATTTCGGCACCGGTGTCGATCATATCGACCTGAAGGCGGCGCGTGCCGCCGGTGTCATCGTCACCAACACGCCGGGCGTGCTGACCGATGATACCGCGGACATGACGATGGCGCTGATCCTGTCGGTGCCGCGGCGGCTGGCCGAGGGCGAGAAGCTGGTGCGATCGGGCAAGTGGACCGGGTGGAGCCCCGCCGCGATGCTCGGCCACCGCATCGACGGCAAGCAGCTCGGCATCGTCGGCATGGGCCGGATCGGGCAGGCCGTGGCGCGGCGCGCCCGCGCCTTCGATCTGAGCATCGTCTATCATAACCGCCACCGGCTGCCCGATATCGTCGAGCAGCAGCTTGACGCGCGCCATGAGCCGGATCTCGACCGGCTGCTTGCCGAGAGCGACATCGTCTCGATCCACTGTCCGCATACGCCCGAGACCGAAAATCTGATCGACGCCCGGCGCCTCGCGCTGCTGGGCCGCCATGTCTATCTGATCAACACGGCACGCGGATCGATCGTCGACGAGGAAGCGCTGATCGGCCGGCTCGAACGCGGCGACATCGCCGGCGCCGGCCTCGACGTCTTCGCCCATGAACCCGCGATCGACCCGCGCCTGCTCGCGCTCGATAATGTCGTGCTGCTTCCGCATATGGGCTCGGCCACCATCGAGGGCCGCGACGCGACCGGCGAACGGGTGATCCTCAACATCCGCCAATGGGCCGATGGACACCGCCCGCGCGACCAGGTGTTCGAAGGCTGGGTCTGGCCGTTCATCCAGAACGGTCAGACCC
>SCUQ01000444.1 GCA_004297635.1 Rhizorhabdus sp.
CTGCTGGCCATTCCGCGCAAGCAGCGCGCCGAGGTCCGCAAAGCGCTCGATTTCGCGCTGGATGTGCGCACCGGCACAGCCGAGCAGGATCGCGCCGACCATTATGCCGTCTATGCCGAAAGCGTTCGCAACCTGGGGACACCGGTGTTTCCGCGGTCGCTGTTCGATGCGGTGCTCGACGCATTCGGCCCGGACGCCGACATCCTGACCGTCAGCCGGGACGGCATGCCGCTGGCAAGTGTGCTCAGCCTGTACCACAAGGGCGTGGTGATGCCCTATTGGGGCGGGGGTACCCGTTCCGCGCGGACGTGGCGGGCCAATGACATGATGTATTATGCGCTGATGCTGCACGCCCGGCGGCGCGGCTGCACGGCGTTCGATTTCGGCCGCTCCAAATTCTCGACCGGCGCCTTTGCCTTCAAGAAGAATTGGGGCTTCGAGCCCAAAGCGCTGGCCTATGCGGTGCGCACCGCCGATGGGCAGGAGCCCCGCCAGATCAATCCTCTCAGTCCGAATTACCGGTTGCAGGTGGCCCTTTGGCAGAAATTGCCCCTGCCGGTCGCCAATCGCCTTGGCCCCTGGATCGCGAAGGGGCTCGGCTGATGGGTGAGCTGATGTTCCTGGCGCACCGCATCCCGTTTCCGCCGGATCGCGGCGACCGGATCCGCAGTTTCCATATATTGCGGCACATCGCGCGGCGGCGCCCCGTCCATCTGCTCGGCTTCGTCGACCATGAGGCGGATCGCAAGGCGGCGAAGGAGCTGCTGCCGATGCTCGCCTCGCTCCACATCGAGATACGCGACAAATCGCGGCTGCGGGCCGGGATCGAGGCTCTGATGCTGGGCGAACCGGTGTCGGTGGCGGCGTTCGGATCGCGGCGGATCATGCGGATGGTGGACGAATTGCTCGCCACGCGTCCGATCGACACGATTTTCGCCTATTCTGGACAGATGGCGCAGTTCGTCCCCGACGATCGCGGCGGGCGGCGTTTCATCATGGATTTCGTCGACGTCGATTCGGAAAAATTCGCCGCCTATGGCGCCTCGACCAGGGGCCTGATGGGCTGGGTCAACCGGCGCGAGGCGCGGCTGTTGGCCGATTACGAGAACAGCATCGGCCGCTGGGCCGATGTGAACCTGTTCGTCAGCGAGGCCGAGGCAGCCTTGTTCCGCCAGCGTGCGGGTCTCGCGGTCGCGCATGTCCGCGCGCTCGACAATGGCATAGACGCGGTCAAATTCGACCCTTCGGGCTTCCCGCGCGTCGAAGGCGCCGAGCCGATGCTCGTTTTCACCGGTCAGATGGACTATCGCCCCAATGTCGAGGCGGTCGATTGGTTTGCACGGCGGACCTTCCCGGCGATCCGGGCCAAGCATCCCAGCACGCTGTTCGCGATTGTCGGCCGCGATCCGACCCCCGCCGTGCGCGATCTTGCCAAGCTGAAGAACGTCATCGTCACAGGCGCTGTCCCCGATGTCCGGCCATGGATCGCCGCAGCTGCGGTGGTTGTCGCGCCGCTCGATATAGCGCGCGGCGTGCAGAACAAGGTGCTGGAGGCGATGGCGATGGCGCGGCCGGTTGTCGCGTCGCCTGCCGCCTTCGAGGGGATCGATGCGGTGCCTGGCGAACATCTGATCGTCGCCCATGGCTATGACATGGCCAATGCGGTCAGCCATCTCCTCGCCGAACCGGCCGAGGGTCACGCGATGGGCCGCGCGGCCCGCGCGCATGTCATCGCCCGCTATGATTGGGAGGCGCAACTGCTTGCCCTCGACGCGATGATCGGCGACGGCTGAATCATGTGCGGAATCGCCGGCATCTACCATCTCCAGACGGCAAAGCCGGTCGAGGAAGCGCGCGTCCGGGCGATGACCGATGCGATCGCGCATCGCGGGCCTGACGGGTCGGGCTGCTGGCTCGCCCCCGGTGTCGGGCTCGGCCATCTCCGCCTTGCGATCATCGATCTGGCGGGCGGCGTCCAGCCGATGGCGAGCGCCGATGGCCAGGCGATGATCAGCTATAATGGCGAAATCTATAATTTCCGGGAAGTGCGGGCCGAGCTGGAGGCGCTGGGCAGGACGTTCCGGACGCATAGCGACACCGAGGTGATCGTCGAGGCATGGCGGCAATGGGGTCCGGATTGCCTGAGCCGGCTCAACGGCATGTTCGCCTTCGCGATTCATGATCAGCAGCGCGGCGGTCTGTTTCTCGCGCGGGACCGGCTGGGGGTGAAGCCGCTTCACTATGCCGAGCTGTCGGACGGCAGCGTCATCTTCGGCTCCGAGCTGAAGGCGCTGCTGGCCCATCCGCTGCTCCGGCGCAGCCCCGATTTCAGTGCAATCGACGACTATCTGGGCCTCGGCTATGTCCCCGATGACGCCAGCATCGTAGCGGGCGTGAAGAAGCTGCCGGCCGGTCATTATCTGCTGCTCCGCCGTGGACAGCCATTGCCGCGCCCGGTTCAGTGGTGGGACATCAGTTTCGCGGACCGCGCGAAGGGATCGGCGGCCGCGCTCGAAGAGCAGCTGGTCGGCATCATGCGCTCGGCCGTGACCGACCGGATGATCTCCGACGTGCCGCTCGGCGCCTTCCTGTCAGGCGGGGTCGACAGTTCGTCGGTCGTCGCGCTGATGGCCGAAGCGAGCGGGCAGGCGGTCAAGACCTGCTCGATCGGCTTCGACCATCCCGAATTCGACGAAACCCGTTATGCCGCGCGGCGATCTGCGCGGC
>SCUQ01000445.1 GCA_004297635.1 Rhizorhabdus sp.
GGCCAATCGCAAGGCCGAGGCGACCAAGAAGATCGATCAGCTCGTCGCCGAAGGCAGCCCCGGCTATCGGCTATCGGCCTTGTTCACCCGTGCGGCGCTGGCGATCGACGGAGGCGACAAGAAGGCCGCCGCGGCGATCTATGCCGGCATCGCCCGAGACGAGGATGCCCCGCAGCCCTATCGCGATGTCGCACTGATCCGGCAGACGCTGATCGAATATGACGATCTCCAGCCGCAGCAGGTGATCGACCGGCTGCGTCCGCTGACGACCCCCGACAACGCCTTCTTCGGTACCGCCGGCGAACTGAGCGCGATCGCCATGCTCCAGAGCGGGCGTGCCGCGGAGGCGGGCCGCCTGCTCGCCGAGGTCGCCCGCAACAAGCAGACCCCGGACTCGCTGCGCGCCCGTGCCGCGCGGCTCGCCACCAGCCTGGGCGTCAATGTCGACGCCAAACCCGCTCCTGCTCCCGCCGCCAAGGATTGACCGGATGAATCGCAAGCTTTTCGCCCTGACCGGGGCGCTGGCCCTTTCGACCATGCTGAGCGGTTGCGGCATCTTCGGCGGCGGCGACAGTAAGAAGGCCAAGACGCCGGTGCTGGGCCAGCGGATCGCCGTGCTGACCGCCGAGACCGGGGTCGAGGTCGATCCCACGCTCGAAGTCGTGCCGGTCACGGTGCCCGTCGAGCAGGTCAATCCCGAATGGTCGCAGTCCGGCGGCAATGCCGCCAAGGCAATGGGGCATCTGGCGCTCGGCCAGCAGCTTGGCGTCGCCTGGAATCGCAGCATTTCGGGTTCGAGCTCGAAGAAGCGCCTCGGCGCCGGCCCGGTGGTCGGTGCCGGGCGGGTCTATGTGATGGACGTCGATGCGACGATCCACGCCTTCGACCTGAAGAGCGGCGCGCCGGTCTGGACCGCGACGCTCGGCGACAAGGACGGCAACAGGGATTCGCTGTTCGGCGGCGGTGTCAGCTATGCCGACGGCAAGGTCTATGCGGCCAACGGCGTCGGCGATGCCGCCGCCTTCGATGCCGGCACCGGCAGCCAGCTCTGGAAGGTGCGTCCCGGCGGTCCGCTGCGCGGCGCCCCTTCGGTCGGCAGCGACGCCGTCTATGTGATGAGCCAGGACAATCAGCTGTTCGCCCTCAAGGAAGCCAATGGCGAGCAGATCTGGAACGCCAGCGGCAGCCTGGAAAATGCCGCGGTGTTCGGTGCCGCCGCGCCCGCGATCGGCCAGGGCACCGTCGTCGCCGGCTTCTCCTCGGGCGAACTGAACGCCTATCGCTACGAAAATGGCCGTCCGGTGTGGCAGGACTCGCTGTCGCGCACCAGCATCACCACCTCGGTCGCCAGTCTCGTCGATATCGATGCCTCGCCGGTGATCGATCAGGGCCGCGTCTATGCCGTCGGCCAGGGCGGGCGCATGGTGGCGATGGACATCCTCACCGGCCAGCGGCTGTGGGAACTCAACATCGCCGGAATCGAAACCCCCTGGGTCGCGGGCGAATGGCTGTTCGTCGTCACCGACGATGCGAAGATCATGTGCATCGCGCGCAACAGCGGCCGCATTCGCTGGCAGACGCAGCTGAGCCGCTACAAGGACGTGAAGAAGCGCAACAAGCCGATCGGCTGGTCCGGCCCGGTGCTGGCCGGCGGACGGCTGATCGTCACCAATACGCTGGGCCAGATCGTCAACGTCTCGATCGACGACGGCAAGATCGGAACGATCACCAAGCTGGGCGACACGATCTATCAGGCACCGGTGGTGGCGGACAACACGCTGCTGGTGCTGACCGACAAGGGCAAGCTGGTAGCGTATCGATAGCCGCTGAAGCGGCGCCCTCAAACGCCGGGCGGCCCGCCTCCACGTGTCTCGGCTTCCTCGCAACAGGCTCGGGCGGCCGTTCGGCCTTGCGGGACGCTATGCATCCCGGCGCCGAGCTCCAGGTCGGACTTGATCGAGGTTCGAAGAGACAAGCGCGAAGAGCGCGTCCGAGCGATAGCGAGGAAGCCAAACAGGGCGGATGCCCTGCGCCCGGCGTTTGAGGGCTAACAAAAAACTCCCGCGTCCTCTATGGCGCCCGCATGAAGCAATTACCCATCGTCGCGATCGTCGGCCGGCCGAACGTCGGCAAGTCGACGCTGTTCAACCGCCTGGTCGGCAAGAAGCTGGCGCTGGTCGACGACCGGCCCGGCGTGACGCGCGACCGGCGTGAAGGCGACGCCAATCTGCTGGGCGTCGATTTCAAGATCATCGACACCGCCGGTTTCGAGACCGACGATCCCCAGACCCTGCCCGGCCGGATGCGCGCGCAGACCCAGGCCGCGGTCCAGGGGGCGGATGTCGCGCTGTTCATGATCGACGCCCGTGCCGGGCTCATGCCGCTCGACGAGGAGATCGCGCGCTGGCTGCGCAGCGAGGATACGCCGGTCGTCGTCGTCGCCAACAAGGCCGAGGGCAAGGCCGGCGAGCATGGTGTTATCGAAGCGTTCAACCTCGGCTTCGGGGAGCCGGTGCCGCTGTCGGCGGAGCATGGCGAGGGCATAGCCGACCTGTTCACCGAATTGCTGCCCTATATCGACAAGGTCGAGAGCGAAGACGGCGAGGAAGATACCGAAGAGGACGAGGAAAGCGGCCCGCTCAAGCTAGCCATCGTCGGACGGCCCAACGCCGGCAAGTCGACCCTGATCAACAAGATCCTCGGCGAACAGCGCATGATCACCGGCCCGGAGGCCGGCATCACCCGCGATTCGATCGCGATCGACTGGGACTGGAAGGCCCCCGACGGCACCGTCCGCCCGGTCCGGCTGATCGACACCGCCGGCATGCGCAAGCGCGCAAAGGTGCAGGACAAGCTCGAGAAGCTGTCGGTCGCCGACGGCCTCCACGCGGTCGACTTCGCCGAGGTGGTGGTGCTGCTGCTCGACGCGACCCTGGGGCTGGAGGCGCAGGATCTGCGGATCGCCGACAAGGTGCTGCAGGAGGGCCGCGCGCTCATCATCGCACTCAGCAAATGGGATGTTGCCGCCGATCCGCCATCGCTGTTCCAGGGGGTGCGTACCGCGCTCGACGAGGGGTTGGCGCAGGTCAAGGGCCTGCCGCTGCTGACCGTGTCGGGCGAGACTGGTCGCGGCGTCGATCAGCTGCTGCAGGTCGCGCACGAGACGCGCGATGCCTGGTCGAAGCGCATCTCGACCGGCCAGCTCAACCGCTGGTTCGAAAAGGCGATCGAGGCCAATCCGCCGCCCGCCCCGGGCGGCAGGCGGATCAAGCTGCGCTACCTCACCCAGGCGCGCAACCGGCCACCCAGCTTCGTATTGTTCGGCACGCGCGTCGATCAGCTTCCCGAAAGCTACCGCCGCTATCTGATCAACGGCATTCGCCGCGATCTCGGCTTCGGCGCGGTGCCGGTCCGGCTCACCGTTCGGGCACCGAAAAATCCGTTCGACT
>SCUQ01000446.1 GCA_004297635.1 Rhizorhabdus sp.
ATGACGTTCGTGCGTAGGCATAGTCGGGCCAGGCGCATGGAGCGTCGTGTTGTGATGGGGCAGGCTTTCGCATGACGGCGCAGTTTCGCTTTCCGCGCTTCTTCGTGACGACCCCTGGTCCGTGCCCCTATCTGCCGGGCCGTACCGAGCGGAAGGTCTTCACCGAATTGTCGGGGCCGAACGCAGCCGAGCTCAACGATGCGCTGGGCCGGATCGGCTTCCGTCGCAGCCAGGGCGTCGCCTACCGCCCGACCTGCGTCGATTGCCAGGCCTGCGTCTCGGTCCGCGTCGTCGCGGGCGAGTTCAGGCCCAATGCCAGCCAGCGCAAGCTGATGCGGCGGCATGCGGACCTTGAGATCAGCATCTGCAAGCCCTGGACCACTGAGGAGCAGTTCGCTCTGCTGCGGCGCTATCTGAAGGCGCGCCACCCTGGTGGTGGCATGGCGCAGATGGACGAACTCGATTTCGCCGACATGGTCGAGCAGACGCCGGTCAAGACCCATATCGTCGAATATCGCGAGCCCTCGGTCGGTGGCCGCCCCGGCAAGCTGATCGGTGCATGCCTGACCGACAGCCAGTCAGACGGGCTGTCGATGGTCTACAGCTTCTTCGAGACCGAGGACGATACCCGCCCCGGCATGGGCACCTATATCATCCTCGAACATATCCGCCGCGCGGTCGAGAGCGGGCTGCCCTATGTCTACCTTGGCTATTGGGTCGAGGGCTCGGGTCGGATGCAGTATAAAACCCGCTTTCAGCCGCTGGAACGGCTTTCGGCCGGCGGGTGGCACCGTTTCGAGGCGCCACCGATCGCGAGCGATGGTCCGGCGAGCAACTTCCCCGCTCCGTCGAAGCTCAGCCAGCTTATTTGATCCGACTCTCAGGCGCCGGGTGCCGACGGATGTCGGTGCCCGGCGCCTGAGGTCCATCGCGTTACTTCGCAGCCGCCGTCAACCGCCAGACCTTGCCGCCGACATCGTCGGTGACCAGCAGCCCCCCGCGCTTGCCGACCGCCACCGCGACCGGACGGCCCCGCGCCTTCTCGTCGGTCGACAGGAAACCGGTCAGCACGTCGCGCGGCTGTCCCATGGGCTTGCCCTGCGCGAAGGGGACGAACACCACCTTGTAGCCGGAGAAGGGGCGGCGATTCCACGAGCCATGCTCCGCGACGAAGGCGCCGTCCGCATAGGCGGGGCCAAGGATGGCACCCTGGGTGAACGTCAGGCCCAGCGCCGCGACATGCGGCCCCAGCGCGTAATCGGGACGGATGACATAGGACTGGAGATCGTCGTCAGGCTCGGGCACGCGCTTGTCGATCACGCCACCCCAATAATACCAGGGCCAGCCATAGAAGCCGCCGAGCTGCACCTCGGTCAGATAATCGGGCACCATGTCCGAACCGATCATGTCGCGCTCGTTGACGACGGTCCAAAGGTCGCCCGTGGTCGGCTCGAACGCCATGCCGTTCGGGTTGCGCAGGCCGTAGGCGAAGATGCGATCCTGGCCGGAGGGGAGCTGGATCTGGAGAATCGCGGCGCGGTTCTTCTCGAGATCCATGCCCCGCTCGCCGATATTCGAGGCCGACCCTATCGCGACGTAGATCGACTTGCCGTCGGGTGCGAGCAGCAGGTTGCGTGCCCAGTGGTTATAGCCGCCGGGCAGCTTGGCGACGACCACGGGCCGGGCGTCGATCTTCGTCTGGCCGGGCGTGAACGGGACGCGGACGAGCGCGTCGGTGTTGCCGATATAGAGCTGGCCATCGGCCCAGGCCATGCCGCTCGGCGAATTGAGGCCCGCGATCAGCACGGTCTTCAGTTCGGCCCTGCCGTCGCCATCGGCATCGCGCAACAGGATGATCCGGTTGGGGGAGGGGACGCCCGCACCCGCCCGCGCCATCATCTTCTTCATGACGAAGCCGGTGATCCCGCCGCCGCCATTGTCCGCCGTGCGTGGCGGGGAATTGCTCTCGCTGACCAGAACGTCACCATTGGGCAGGACGTAGATCCAGCGCGGATGCTCCAGCCCCTCGGCGAAGGTCGCGACCGACAGGCCGGCGGCGGCGACCGGCTTTTCGCCGGCTTTCCATCCTACCGCTCTGGCGACCTTGACCGTCGGAATCAGAGTTTCATTGGGTTCGCTCAGTTCCGGCCGGGCGCCGACCGTCTTGGCGAAGGGCAGCTTGGCCTGCTCGCTCGTGGCGAGGACATAGATCGTCACCAGCGCCCCGATGAGGATCAGGATGGGGAGGGCGATGAACAGCTTCTTCCTGGTCGTCACGATACTCTCCACATTTCGTTCCGGGGCGACAACGCACGTAGAGCAAAATCGTCGCCTACGCGCACTATTCTTCCGTATCGACCTCCGCCGCGACGGGCGGATGGAGCAGCAGTTTCTTGACCCGACGCTCATCGGCATCGACGATTTCGAGCCGCCAGCCGCAGGGATGCTCCAGGATCTGGCCCGGCTGCGGGACATGCCCCGCAAGCGACGAGGCAAGGCCGCCCAGCGTCTCTACATCATCATCGATATCGGCGAGGCGCGGGTCGATCAGACGGGCGACATCCTCAAGCTCGGCGCGGCCATCGGCGGACCAGATGGCATCGCCGAGCGGGATGAGCAGGTCCTCCTCCTCCTCGTCATGCTCATCCTCGATGTCGCCGACGATCTCCTCGACCAGATCCTCGATCGTCACCAGGCCATCGGTGCCGCTATATTCGTTGAGCACGATCGCCAGATGGGTACGCGTCTCGCGCATCTCGGCGAGCAGATCGATGATCCGCATCGACGATGGGACATAGCGCGGCTGGCGGATGAGCGGGGTGATCGTGTCGGGCTTGGGCGCGCCCGTCGCGATGATCCGGAACACGTCCTTCACATGGACCATGCCGACGACATGGTCGAGATCCTCGCCATAGACCGGCAGGCGGCTATGCTCCGCCTCGGCGAAGCGCGCGACCAGATCGTCGAAGCCGATCGTCTCTGGTACCGCGATGATGTCGCCGCGGGGCACGCCGATGTCGCCGACATTGCGCTCGCCGAAGTGGAGGATGTTGCGCAGCATTTCGCGCTCGGCGGTGGAGAGGTCGTCCTCCTCACCGGCCTCGGCGTCATGCTCTTCGATCGCTTCCTCGATCTGGTCGCGCAGGCTGGGCTCCTGCTCGGGCGCAAATAATGCGCGCAGCCCGCGCCACCATCGTCCGCCGCCGTCCGCGGCGCTGCTACTACTGTCGTCGGGCATCGTCTTTCTTGTATCGTTCCCTGTTTGCCGGATCGCTATCCGAAATAGCCCCTCCGGGGCAAGCTAATCCCCTGATCGGCCGTTCGTGCCGACGGAGCCATCGCCCATCGAGGCCAGATCTACGATAAAGTCAGACCGCCCTCAACTTTCGGTTATCACATAGGGATCGGCGATGCCGAGTCGGGCCAGTGCCGCCCGCTCGATATCCTCCATCGCTTCGGCCTCGTCGTCGGCGATGTGATCATAGCCGACAAGGTGAAGCGTGCCGTGGACGATCAGGTGGGTCGCATGCTCCTGCGTCGTCACGCCTTTCTCGGCCGCTTCCCGCTCGCATACGCCGCGCGCCAGAATGATGTCGCCAAGCAGCACCTCACCATCGTCGCTGTTGTCGAGGATCTCGAGAAGGTCGTCCTGTACCATCGGAAAGCTTAGCACATTGGTGGGCTTGTCCTTCTGGCGATATTGCCGGTTGAGCGCCTGTACTTCATCGTCGTCAGTCAGCCGTACCGAGATTTCGGCCAGGTAGCTGGCCGTTAGGATCTCGGCATAGGGCGTGATGCCCAGTGTGGAGCTCACCGCGGCGACGGCAAGCTTTTCCCAGTCGATGCCGTCATCCCAGCCCGGCTCGTTCTGAACGGCGACATCGATCACGCGTTGTCGGGC
>SCUQ01000447.1 GCA_004297635.1 Rhizorhabdus sp.
ATCTCGATCACCACATCACCGGGCGACTCCAGCATCGCCTGGACGTCTGCGGCCTCGAGATAGGGCAGGTCGCTGCTGAGCGACAGAATGGCGGTCGCACCGCGATCGACCGCGTCGCGCGCGCCCTGCCGCAGCGCGTCGTTCAGGTTCGCGCCCTGCTCGGGCAGCGCATGTGCGCCAGCGATGCGAGCCGCCTTGAGCTGTGCCTCGGATCGGCTCACGACGGTGATCAGCCCTGGTCGGAATATCTGCAAGGAAACTAGAAAAGTCCGATATAAGAATTTGAAATTTAGTGCTATTCTTTCCCTTTTTGTTAGCACTTCGGCCAGCCGGCTCTTGCCCTCGTCGAAGGGCCGAACCGCGAGAATGAGATGGCAGGCCATCAGCGCAGGCTGCGCGCGAAGGCCAGAACCTCGCCGGCGAGACGGGTCTGGTCTTCGCTCCCGCGCATCAGCGTGTCAGTCGGGTGAAGCGCTACTCCGGCCACGCTCTCGCCAGCATCGCCCCGGTCGATAACGAGGCCATCAAGCAGCCCGCCATAATAAGAGATCAGGCCGGCGGCGGTGGTGGCGATGCCGATCTCCTCCATGATCTTGGCGGCGGGTCCCTTGACCGCCCGTCCGCCGATGAAGGGCGAGACGGCGACGATCGGCACCCGCCGGGCATCGAGGCGGGCGCGGATACCGGGCAGCGCCAGGATCGGCGCGATGCTGAGCACCGGATTGGAAGGACAGAGGATGATCGCCTCGAGCGCCGGATCGTCGAGGGCCGCGATCAGGGCCGGAGAGGGGCTGGCGGCCTCGGCACCGTCGAAGCGGATCGACCGGAAACGTGGCTCGGCCCGGCGACGGACGAAATAATGCTGGAAAGCCAGCTCTCCCTCGTCGGTATCGACGATCGACCGGACCGGATCGTCGCTCATCGGCGCGATCGGATGAGCGATGCCGAACTTTCCGGCGAGATGGGCGGTGATCTCGGATAGGCTGTGCCGGCCGAGCATGGTGCGGCGGATGCTGTGGGTGGCAAGGTCGCGGTCGCCGAGGTTGAACCAGGTTTCTCCGCCCAGCTTGCCGATCGCATCCATGAACGCCCAGCTCTCGCCGGCGAGGCCCCAGCCCTGGGCGAGATTGTTCACGCCCGCGAGCGTGTAGCAGACAGTGTCGAGATCGGGGCAGATCAGGAAACCGAGATGCTCGAAATCGTCGCCGGTGTTGACGACGATGCTCAATTGCTCGGGCGGCAGCACCGCGGCCAGGCCCCGCGCAAGCCGGGCACCGCCCACGCCGCCGGCCAGCGCCAGGATCATGTGGCCAAGCCGATCATGCGAACAGGTCCATGTGGCGCGGCCTGATCAGTTCGGCGGCACTGCCATCGCGCCGGTCATAGGTGACGCCCCGGACAAGCACGATCGGGCGGCCTTCATCGGCCTGTCCCATTACCAGCGAAGCCGCAGCCGCAAGCTCATCGGCCAACCCCAATTCACTGGTCTCGAGCCGCCGGCCGTGCAGATCTTCGCGGCCGCGCAGATCGACCAGTCCCGGCATGCCGGCTACGCCGATAGCGGTGCCGGTCGTGCCGGTCCGCCAGGCGCGGCCGAGGCTGTCGATGATCAGCACCGC
>SCUQ01000448.1 GCA_004297635.1 Rhizorhabdus sp.
CATTCGGTGGTGTTCGGCGGCTTTTCGCCCGAGGCGCTGGCCGGGCGCATCGAGGATTGCGACAGCAAGCTGGTGATCACCGCCGATTGCGGGCGGCGCGGCGGCAAGCTGGTTCCGCTGAAAACGAATGTCGACGCTGCCGCCGCGCACGCGCCGAGCCTGCAGAGCGTGATCGTGATCCGCGCGACCGGCGGTGAGGTGCCGATGCAGGCGGGCCGCGACATATGGTATGACGAGGCCGCCGCGACCGTCTCCGCCGACTGCCCGGCCGAGCCGATGAACGCGGAGGACCCGCTGTTCATCCTCTATACGAGCGGATCGACCGGCAAGCCCAAGGGCGTGCTGCACACGACCGGCGGCTATCTGCTGTGGGCTAGCCTGACCCACGAGATCTGCTTCGACTACCGGCCGGGGCAGATCTATTGGTGCGCGGCCGATATCGGCTGGGTCACGGGGCACAGCTATATCGTCTATGGGCCGCTGGCGAACGGCGCGACGACGCTGATGTACGAAGGCGTGCCCAACTGGCCCGATGCGAGCCGGATCTGGCAGGTGGTGGACCGCCACAAGGTCGACATCATCTTCACCGCGCCGACCGCGCTGCGCGCGCTGATGAAGGACGGCGACGACTATGTGAAGAAGACGTCGCGCGCGTCGCTGAAGCTGCTCGGCACGGTGGGCGAGCCGATCAACCCCGAGGCGTGGCGCTGGTATCATGAGGTGGTGGGCGAAGGGCGCTGCCCGATCGTCGACACCTGGTGGCAGACCGAGACGGGCGCGGCGATGATCGCGCCGCTGCCGGGCGCGACCGACCTGAAGCCCGGCAGCGCGACGCGGCCGCTGTTCGGCGTGGTGCCGCAACTGGTGGACGCCGAAGGCGGCGTGCTGGACGGCGCGACCGACGGCAATCTGTGCATCACGCAGAGCTGGCCGGGGCAGATGCGCACCGTGTGGGGGGACCATGCGCGCTTCTTCCAGACCTATTTTTCCACCTATCCCGGCAAATATTTCACCGGCGACGGGTGCCGCCGCGACGAGGACGGCTATTACTGGATCACCGGACGGGTCGACGATGTGATCAACGTATCGGGCCACCGCATGGGCACCGCCGAGGTGGAAAGCGCGCTGGTGCTGCACCCCAAGGTGGCGGAGGCCGCGGTGGTGGGCTTCCCCCACGACATCAAGGGCCAGGGCATCTACGCCTATGTGACCCTGAACGCGGGCGAGGCGCAGGACGAGGCGCTGCGCAAGGCGTTGCGCGACTGGGTGCGCACCGAGATCGGCCCGATCGCGACGCCCGACGCGATCCAGTTCGCCCCCGGCCTGCCCAAGACGCGCAGCGGCAAGATCATGCGCCGCATTCTGCGCAAGATCGCCGAAGGCGACATATCGTCGCTGGGCGATACATCGACGCTGGCCGACCCGTCGGTGGTCGACGATCTGGTTGCCAACCGCGTCAAAAGCTGATCCATTCGGGGCTCCGCCGCCCGCGAGGCGCGAGGCGCGGCACCCTTTGAGGGAGCAAGCATGACCGAGGCCGTTGCACATTATAACCGCGTCGCCCGCATCCTTCACTGGACGATCGGCATATTGATCATCGCGAACATCATCGGCGGGATCGCGCATGATCCGCTCGGCAAGCTCTTCCCGGTGATGCCGATCCACAAGTCGATCGGGTTCGTCGTGCTGGCGCTGAGCCTGGTCCGGCTGGCCTGGCGCCTGACCCACCCCGCCCCGCCGCTGCCGGCATCGCTGCCCGGCTGGGAAAAGGCGGCGGCGCAGGCGACCCACTGGAGCTTCTACGCGCTGATGATCGTCATGCCGATGAGCGGCTGGATCTTCAGCTCCGCGGGCACATATCCGCTGAACTTCTTCGGCCTGTTCGACATCCCCAAGCTGGCGGTGGACAAGGGTTCGGCGCTGGCCGGCGGTGCGCATGAGGCCCATGAGATACTGGGCTTCGTCTGGGCCGGGCTGCTGGTGATCCATATCGGCGCGGCGCTGCGCCATCATTATATCCTGAAGGACAATGTCCTGACCCGCATGTGGCGGAGCGCGCCGGACGCGTAGGACATAACGCGCCGGATCCGATCCGATCGGGCGGCAGAGGGCGGGGCCGCGCGGGACTCGACAATCGCCGCATGATCGCTTAAGGGCCGCGCCTTCACGTTCCGTATCCGCTTCGAGCGGGCGCGGGATTGTACCGTCCGAGACAGCAGGTGCCGGGAATTTGCCCGGCTTAATGCCCTGCCTAGACGGGGAAAAGTTTACCGGCCTCGCCCTTTGGGTTTTGGCTGGGTCTGCCGCGCTCCTTCCAGGATTTCGGCCAGGCGACCGACCCCTCGGACGGGTCATGGGACAGCGTATCCGTCCCGTGATCCAAAAGCCCCTGCGGATG
>SCUQ01000449.1 GCA_004297635.1 Rhizorhabdus sp.
CCAGAGCCCGGCAAAGGGATCGCCCGTCTTCGCGACGATATACTGGCTGATGAACGGCAGAAAACCGCCGAAATAACCGGTGCCGATATGATAGGGCACCGACATCGACGTATAGCGGACCCGGGCGGGGAACATCTCGACCAGCAGCGCCGCGGTGGGGCCATAGGTCATGCCCGACAGGAAGCCGATCACCACCACGAAGAACACGATCTTCGCGCCGGCCCAGAAGGGGGGCGTGATCTTGTCCAGCCTGTAGCCCGCGTCGGCAAGAGCAGTGTCGAGCGCGGCGGCATCGCTGGCATCCACCTCGACGCCGCCGATCGTGACCCCCGGCAGCGCGCCGGGCATCCCCGCGACCTTGGTATAGGCGACGCCCTTCTTCGATAGCGTATCCAGCACCTTGCCGCACGGCGTCGCCTGCTCCTTGGCGAAGGGGTCATAGGAGCAGTCACTGCCGCTGACGACGACCGGTGCCCGCTCCATCGCCGCGGCCAGGCCCGGATTGGCGGCATCCGCAATCCAGTGAAACAGCGGGAACATCAGCAGCATCGTCAGCGCATAGCCGATCAGGATCGGCTTGCGGCGGCCGATCCTGTCCGACAGCCAGCCGAACAGAATGAACCAGATCAGGCTGAACAGCGCCGCCGAACCGATCAGCATGCGCGCCGCATTGTCCTCGATCCGCAGGCTGTTCTGCAGGAAGTACAGCGCCTGGAACTGGGCCGTATACCACACCACGGTCAGGCCGGCGGCGATGCCGAACAGCGCGACCAGGATCATCTTGACCCTGGGCCAGGTGCCGAAGCTTTCGCGCAGCGGGTTCTCGGCGATCTCACCGGCATCCTTCATCGCCTTGAAGACCGGGCTCTCCTTCAGCTTGAGCCGCACCCACAGGGACACGCCCAGCAGCACCAGCGAAAACAGGAAGGGAATGCGCCAGCCCCAGGCCGCGAAGGCGTCCTTGTCGACGAACAGGTTCGCGGCCAGCACCACGATCAGGCTCAGCAGGAAGCCGCCGATCACGCCGGACTGGATGAAGCTCGTATAGAAGCCGCGCCGGTGCCGCGGCGCATGTTCGGCTACATAGATCGCCGCGCCGCCATATTCGCCGCCGAGCGCCAGGCCTTGAAGGACCCGGCAGAACACGAGCAGGATCGGCGCGGCGACCCCGATGGTTTCAAAGGTCGGCAGCACGCCGACCGCGGCGGTGGCGACGCCCATCAGCGCGATGGTGACGAGAAAGGTGTATTTGCGGCCGAGCTTGTCGCCGAGCACCCCGAACAGCACCGCGCCCAGCGGCCGCATGCCGAAGCCGACGCCGAAGCTGGCCAGGAAGATCAGGAAGCTGACGGCGGGATTGTCCGACGGGAAGAAATGCCCCGCGACGATGTTGGCGAGCGTGCCGTAGACGAAGAAGTCATACCATTCGAACACGGTGCCCAGCGTCGACGCGACGATCACCAGCCGATCGCGCTTTGCATCGAACTCCACCTCTGCCGCCATGAATCGCTCCCCCGCCTCGCTTATTCTCCGCATTCAGGCCCTATGGCACCGGAGAACGCGAGACAAGTCTCCGGCGATCGGCCCTATTTCGGGTCCATCAGCGGGTGGCGGCTGTTCACAAGTTCTACGAGATGGGCGCTGTTCACATGGGTGTATATCTGGGTGGTGCCGATGTCGGCATGGCCCAGCATCGTCTGCAGCGCACGCAGATCGGCGCCGCCTTCGAGCAGATGGGTGGCGAAGGCATGGCGGAGCACATGCGGGCTGATCCGCTGCGGCGGGATGCCAGCCTCGGCGGCCAGTTCGCGCACCAGCTGGAACAGGCGGACCCGGCTGAGGTGGTTGTGACCCGACGGGAACAGCCAGGGCTGATCGGTCGGCACGTGGACGCCCCACGCGGCGACCGCGGCACGCGCCCGATCCGATATCGGCACCAGCCGCTCGCGCCCCCCCTTGCCCCGCAGGATCAGGAAGGGCCGGTCGCCGCGCAGCGCATGGCGGGGTAGCGAAACCAGCTCGGTCGCGCGCAGCCCCGAACCATAGAGCAGCTCGATGAGCGCGATCAGGCGCAGGGTCAGCGGGTCGCCATGCCGGTCGCGGTGCCGCCCGGCCAGCGTCTCGAACAGGCGATCCACATCCTGATGGCTGAGCGTGCGCGGCAGGGCGCGCTGGACCGCCGGGCGCGGCAAGGCATCCGAAGGGTCGTCGCGGCGGATGCCGTCCTCCTCCAGAAAGGCGAAGAAGCGCCGCAGCACGGAGGATTTGCGGGCGACGCTGGTGCGACTGAGCGCCATCCACTCCGCCCCGAGCTTCTGCAACGCGGCGGCATCGGCACCGGTCAGGCCTCCGCCCAGCACCTCCGAAGCGCCGCGCAGGTCGGATCCATAAGCCAGCAGCGTGTTTCTTGCCGCCCCGCCCTCGGCTGCGAGCATTTCCAGGAACTGCGCAATGGCCTCGCCGTCCTTCACCGTCCCGGCCTGCAGATTGCCCCGGGCGAGACCGCTGGCCCTCGTACCGTCCGGCCTGTGCCGATCGCGTCCGGACCGAGCGCCATATCCCGGCCTATAGCCGCGACATGGCTTCGGCGGCGATCATGCGCGCCTCGCCATCGAGACCGACATCATGGAGTGCACGGATCATCGTCGCGAACATCGCCGAATCGACCCCGCCCCAGCCGGTCTTCTGCAATCCGGCCGCGACGAGCAGCGCCACTGTCGCCGGTTCCTTGCGCTCGGCGGCCCGCAACAGCAGCCTGCCCCAGTTGGAGCGGTTGTCGAAGCCGACCCGATGGTCCTGGAGCAGCTTCATCTGATCCTCGGTCTGGAGCCGGTCGAGCCCCGCCAGCGCCGCGAGCAGCAGCCGCAGCTTCTGTGGGTTTGCCTCGCTCCAGCGATCGGCCAGCCCGGCCAACCGGTCGCCGGACAGCTCGGTCAGCATCGAAGGCGTGCCGACCGCGAGGATCGCCCAGGCGGCATCGCCCTTTTCGGCCGACATGGCGGAGACGACCGGCGCCCAGGCGGCGGCCTTGCGATCGAGCCCGGCCGACATCATCGCGCCGATCAGATTGGCCGCATCGCCGGCAAGGTCGCCATCGGGAATGATCCGCGCCGCCGCGCGCGCCGTCAGGATCAGCCCGGCATAGCGGTCCACCCTGCCCTTGTCGTCGAGCCCTTCGCCCGTCCAGAAGCTCCGCATTGCCGACAGGCGGGCAGCATTGTCATCGCCGACATAGCATCGCCGCAGCCGACCCGCCGGGGTGTCGCTGGTGAAGTCCCCCTCGTCATCGCCCGCCTGGGCGTAGAGATCGACCAGCGCCGAATTGGAAAAGACCCCGATCCGGGCTGCCGTCATCGCGGCGTCGAGCCGCTCGGCCGGGGCGATCATCGGTGCGCGCGCGCTCCAGGCGATCACCTGCGGACCGACCGTGCCGTAGAGATCGGCCGGGATGGTGAGTCCAAGCGCGCTCGCCATGCCGAACCGCCAGGCGGTGAGCTGGTTCACCCCGGTCCATTCGACGGTGATGCTGCGCCGCCCGGCACCGTTGACCCCCATCATCCGCTCGGCGAGCTGGACGTCGATGCCCTGCCCATCGCGGGTGCGGCGGCGGGCCTGGTCCATCAGCACATCGGCGATCGCGGTATCGCCCGACAACGCCGCGCAGATCGCCCGCGCCATCGGCCAGATCGGCTCGCGGCTGCGGATCGCGCCACCGTCGGCGAGCGGGCAGAGACCGGCGGCATCGGCATTGGCGAGCGCGCTCTGGCCGGCGACGGCATAGAGCTTCGCGTTGAACCGATCGACATCGACACTTTGCACCAGCATGCGCGCGCCATCCGCCTCGCCCATCCGCAGCAGCAGCCAGGCGCGCTCGGCCACCCAGTCGGGTGCCGAGACATTGGCGGGCGTCGGCACGCGGGTCAGCAGCGCCCGCCTCAGGGTGATCGATGCCCAGCGCGATGCGATCGGCACATCCAGCCGGCGCATCAGTGTGGACAGAAAGCGGCCGTCCTCCGTCCCCCACGCCGCCCGGCCCAGGCCGGTGAAGGGACCGACCAGATCGATCGGGCGCCGCGCCGAATCGGGCAGTTCCTCCTGCGGCACCGGTTCGACCGGCGCCGCCGACGCGAAGATCGCGGGATCGAGGTTCAGCGCAGGCACCGGCGATCCGGGCGCGGCCGGGCGCGGCACGGCCGCCGGCACAGGCTGACCCGGCGCGGAAGGCGTCGCCTGTGGCGGGCGATTGGCCGGTGCGGGCTGGCCGAAGCCTTCCGGCAGCAACGATTCCTGCGCGATCGCGGCAGCCGCGGCGAGTAAAGCGACCCCGCCCGTCAGCGCCAGGATCGCCCTTTTACTGAGGCTGGGCTTCATTCAGCATCGCCTTTTCCACGGGCACCGGCGGCTTCTCGGTATTGACGAAGCTCAAGCCGACCAGCGCCACGATGACGACGATGACGACGCTCAACAGGATGAAACTGAACCGCGACATGGATGTCCTTTGACGTTGACGGGCCTGGGCTCTTACCGGCTGGTTGCAATGGAGGCGCTTTTGCCCGAGGGGGCGGCCATGTGTATAGCCCTTGACGACATGCCGCAAAGCCTGCCCCCCAATCTGCCCCGATTTGATCGGCCATTGGTGCTCATCGGGCTGATGGGCGCCGGCAAATCGACGGTCGGCAAGCGCCTGGCGGCACGGCTCCATCTTCCCTTCGTCGATGCCGACGCCGAAATCGAGCGCGCCGCCGGGCTGTCGATCAGCGAGATCTTCCAGCGATTCGGCGAAAAGGAGTTCCGCGACGGCGAGCGCCGCGTGATCGGCCGGCTGATCGACGGCCGGCCCAAGGTGATCGCCACCGGCGGCGGCGCCTTCATGCAGGACGACACCCGCGCGCTCATCCTCGATCGCGCCCTCGCCATCTGGCTCGATGCCGATATCGAGGTGCTGGCCGACCGGGTCAGCCGCCGCGAGGGCACCCGCCCGCTGCTCAAGGACCGCGACCCGCGCGAGGCGCTGACCGAGCTCGCCGCGATCCGCAACCCCGTCTATGCGCTGGCGCCGGTCCATGTCCGCAGCCAGCCGCTGCCGCATGACGCCACCGTCGATGCCATATTGAAAGCACTTGCCGAATGACTGTCCGCGTTTCGCTCGGGGATCGCAGCTACGATATCCGGATCGAGAACGGCGCGCTGGATCGCGCCGGGGACCTGCTTGCCGATTATGCGGCGCGCGGCCGATTCATCGTCATAACCGACAAAAATATCGTTCCTAATCAACTTTATAGGCTGGAAACCTCACTGACGGCAGCAGGGATCGCCAGCGCTGTCGAGGTGTTGCCGCCGGGCGAATCGACCAAGAGCTGGACGATGCTCGAAAAGCTGACCGACGCGCTGCTCAACTATGGCGTCGAGCGGGGCGACACGATCATCGCGCTGGGCGGCGGCGTGATCGGCGATCTCGTCGGCTTCGCCGCCTCGATCCTGAAGCGCGGCTGTCGCTTCGTGCAGGTGCCGACCACGCTGCTCTCGCAGGTCGACAGCTCGGTCGGCGGCAAGACCGCGATCAACAGCAAAGCCGGCAAGAATCTGATCGGCGCCTTCTACCAGCCCGTCCATGTCCTGATCGACCCCACCACGCTGGACAGCCTCCCCCCGCGCGAGCTGCGCGCGGGCTATGCCGAGGTCATCAAATATGGGCTGATAGACGATGCGGCGTTCTTCGGGTGGTGCGAGGCCAATGGCGGCAGGCTGCTCGCCGGCGATCCCGAGGCCCGCACCCATGCGATCACCGCGAGCGTCGGCGCCAAGGCGCGCATCGTCGGCGAGGATGAGCGCGAGACGAGCGGCCGCCGCGCCCTGCTCAACCTCGGCCACACCTTCGGCCATGCGCTGGAAGCGGAAACCGGCTTTTCCGACCGGCTGCTCCATGGCGAGGCTGTGGCCGCCGGCATGGCGCTGGCCTTCCGCTTTTCGACCAAACTCGGCCTGTGTTCTGCCGAAGATTCCGCGCGCGTGACGGCGCATATCGCGGCAACGGGCCTGCCCTCCACGCTCCAGAGGGCCGGCATCGAAGCGAGCGGCGCGAAGCTCGTCGCCCATATGCTCCACGACAAGAAGATGGCGGGCGGCCGCCTGCCCTTCCTGCTCGCGCGGGGCATCGGCCAGACCTTCCTAGACAAGACCGTCGATCTGGCACTGGTCGAACGCTTCCTCGACGAGGAGCGGGGCTGAACCTCTCTCCGATTCCGATCTTTCCCGCGATTTGACCTGCAACGCGGCTCGGCTACGCTACGGCCGAGGGGGATTCGGTGCTGAGTTTTCTCGGAGCAGGCGAAAATCTGGCGTTCGTGGTCGCGCTTGCGATCATGATGCTGATCGGCCTCGTCGAGGCGATCGGACTCGGCAGCAGCGCGCTCGGCCATGATATCGATGTCGACGGTGAAGGCGACTGGCTGAGCTGGCTCGGCGTGGGCCAGCTTCCGCTGCTGATGCTGTTGGTGGTCTTTCTCGCCAGCTTCGGCCT
>SCUQ01000450.1 GCA_004297635.1 Rhizorhabdus sp.
ACGCTGCTGGCCCGTTCGGTCGCCGGCGAAGCCAATGTGCCCTTCTTCACCATTTCGGGTTCGGACTTCGTTGAAATGTTCGTCGGCGTCGGCGCCAGCCGCGTCCGCGACATGTTCGAGCAGGCCAAGAAGAATGCACCCTGCATCGTCTTCATCGACGAAATCGATGCGGTGGGGCGCCATCGCGGCGCCGGTCTCGGCAACGGCAATGACGAGCGGGAGCAGACGCTGAACCAGCTCCTGGTCGAGATGGACGGCTTCGAGGCCAATGAGGGTATCATCATCGTCGCGGCGACCAACCGCCCCGACGTGCTCGATCCCGCGCTGCTGCGCCCGGGCCGCTTCGATCGGCAGGTCGTGGTGCCGCGTCCCGATATCGAGGGGCGCGACAAGATTCTGCTCGTGCACATGAAGAAGATCCCGCTCGCGCCCGACGTCAATTCGCGCACGATCGCGCGCGGTACGCCGGGCTTCTCGGGTGCCGACCTTGCCAATCTGGTCAACGAGGCGGCCTTGCTGGCCGCGCGCAAGGGCAAGCGTCTCGTCGCGATGAAGGAGTTCGAGGAAGCCAAGGACAAGGTCATGATGGGCGCCGAAAGGAAGTCCATGGTCATGACCGAGGACGAGAAGAAGGCGACCGCCTATCATGAGGCCGGCCATGCCCTCGTCTCGCTCCATGTCCCCGGCTGCGATCCGCTTCACAAGGTGACGATCATCCCGCGCGGTCGGGCGCTGGGCGTCACCTGGAACCTGCCGGAGCGGGACCGCTATTCGATGACGATGAAGCAGATGAAGGCGCGGCTCGCGCTCTGCTTCGGGGGCCGCATCGCCGAGCAGATCATCTACGGCAATGATGAGCTCAACACCGGCGCTTCCAACGATATCCAGCAGGCCACCGACATGGCCCGCGCGATGGTGATGGAATATGGCATGTCCGAAAAGCTCGGCTGGCTGCGCTATCGCGACAATCAGGACGAGGTGTTCCTGGGCCATTCGGTTGCCCGTAACCAGAGCGTCTCGGAAGCCACCGCCCAGATGATCGACCAGGAGGTCCGCCGCCTGATCGAGGAGGCCGAGCATGTTGCCCGCACCGTCCTCACTGACAATCTGGACGAGCTTCATCGCCTTGGCGCGGCGCTTCTCGAATATGAGACCTTGTCGGGCGAAGAGGCCAAGCGCGTCATCAAGGGCGACGACATCGGCCGCGACGACGGTAATTCCCGCGCTCCGGCGGCGCTCAGCACCGGCGGTTCGTCGATCCCCAAAAGCCGGCGGCCCGGCGCCGGCGGTGGCTGGGGCGAGCCGAAGCCCGCCTGATCCGATCGGTAAATGATGCGCATCTGTCTGGTCATCCTGCCTGCGATATTGCTCGGCGGCTGCGTCAGCGCCGCCAAGACCGTCGTGACCGCACCGTTCAAGGTCGTCGGCCAAGGCGTTGACTGGGCGACCACCAGCCAGGACGAAGCCGACCGCAATCGCGGCCGCGAGATGCGCAAGCAGGAGGAACGCGAGCGCAAGGAGCGCAAGCGTGCCGAGAAGGAATGGAAGCGCCAGCAGCGCGACGACTGAGCGTCGTTACACTCTCGCCGAAGGAGCCGCATCGGCGCGCTCTTCGGTTAGGCTGTCAGGCCAATCGAGCGATGTCATGTCCTGACCAACGGCTTCCCGCGGGCGGCCGCAGCGTTTTCGCGGGCAGCTAGGCGCTGCTGATTGCTCTTTCATAACTGATAAGTTATATAACATATTAGCTATGGAAGATTCACTAAACCTCAGGCTGGCGGCGCTTGCCGATCCGACGCGCCGGGCGATCGTCGCACGGCTCGCGCGCGGCGAGGCGACAGTCGCCGAATTGCAGAAGCCGTTCGGAATCAGCCAGCCGGCGATCTCGCGGCACCTCAAGGTGCTGGAAGCGGCCGGACTGATCGAACAGGACCGCGTGGCGCAGACGCGTCCTCGCCGCCTGCGGGTCGAAGCCCTGCAGGAAGCGGGGGCGTGGTTTGGCGAGGTCGCCGGTTTCTGGCGGGAGAGCTTCGATCGGCTCGACGCGATGATCGCGGAGGACAAGGAACGCTGATGGCCGATGAACTGGTGATCTCCCGTATTTTCAAGGCGCCCCGCGCTCAGCTCTGGGAGGCCTGGACCGACCCGGTTCAGTTCGGCCGCTGGTTCGGCCCCAAGGGTGTCACGACGACTATCATCAGCGCCGATGTCCGTGTCGGCGGCCATCTTCACTGTTCGATGGATTTCCCGGGCGGCCCGCGCATCTGGGCCAAGCTCGTCTATCGCGAAGTCGAGCCGCTTTTACGCCTTGTCTGGGAGCACAGCTTTTCGGACCCGCACGGGGAGATTGCGCCTTCGCCTTTCTCCCAGCATTGGCCGAAGAAATTGCTCAATAGCGTGACCTTTGAGGACGCGGGAGCAGCCACCCGCATCCGCATGAAGTCGTCCGCGCTTGATGCCAGCCCCGAGGAAGCGGCCGAATTTCGCGATGCCTTTCCGTCAATGCATGGCGGCTGGAGCGGCAATTTTGACGTACTGGACGAATTTCTCGGCAAGGTTTGAGTCCATCGCTTTGTCACGAAATGCTCCAATTCGGAGCTAAGTTGACTGGAATTGCCGCGTCGCTTCGGTCACATTCGCGCGAAGATCTGATAGCGGGGGCGCCATCATGAAAATGCTGCGCTGGGTTTTGCCAGCTATGGCGCTGGCGTGCTTTGCCGTGTCGGCTTCCGCGCAGGAGAAGACCGGCAATCGGCCAGGTTTCACTCTGGCGCCCGGCTCCGCCCGGATCGTATTGATGCGACCTTCGATCAGGGTTGGCGAGCAGTCCACCGGTGGAATGTTCGAGCCGAACGCCGACTGGACTGATCAGGCTAAGGAAAATCTGGGCCGCGCCATTGCCGCCGCCCAGTCCGGACTGGGGAATGCTATCGTCTCCTATGAGGAGGCGGCAGGCGTTGATTCGGGGCGCGTCGCCGAATATCGCGCGTTGTTCTCGACAGTGGTGGATTCTGTAATCGTCTACCAGTTCTTCGTCGGCAATCGCCTGGAGACCAAGAAGCGCAAGGGCAGCTTCGAGTGGACGCTGGGGCCCGATATCGCGAAACTGCCGGGTCTGCAGAACGCCGATTACGCCCTCTTCGTTACGGTCGAGGATCATTATGGTTCAACGGGGCGTAAAGTGGCACAGTTGTTCGCTGCGATGGCTGGCGTCGGTATGACCTCCGGCGTGCATAAAGGTTTTGCCGGTCTGGTCGATCTAAAGACCGGAGACCTGGTCTGGCTGAATGCGGATTTGCAAATGGGCGGTGACGTACGCACCGCTGAAGGCGCGCAGCGGCGCGTCTCCCAGCTGTTCGAAGGCTTTCCGGGCAGAACGGGCAGCCGGCCCGTCGTCACTCCGCTGATATCCAAAGCAGCGGTACCGGCACCCACGACAACCAGCGCCGCCGTCGCTACGATGGTCGATTGATGAGAGCACTGTGGACTGCGATCGCCGCCGGGTGGGCTATATGGAGTGCGACGGCGTCGGCTCAGGCGCTTCCGCCCTTTGTTCAAGCTTATAACCCGCAGGGTGTTGATGAGCGCGGATTGTGGATGGAGGCTGACGAAGAAGAGCGCGTGTTGCGTGACTCCCGCTTCGTTATCACCGATCTCAAGCTAAATGCTTATGTTCGTAATATATTCTGTCGCACGGTAGGCGACGAACGCTGCAAGAATGTGCGGATTTATATTTTGCGCATCCCTCATCTCAACGCCACGATGTATCCCAACGGGATGATGACGATTTGGTCTGGGCTGCTGCTGCGGGTCCGGAGCGAGGCCGAGCTTGGCGCGGTACTTGGGCATGAGTTCGCGCATTTCGAACTTCGCCATTCTCTAAAAGGGTTTCAGGCGCAACGGTCGACCGGCGATTGGCTTACGTGGACGGCGTTGCTGGGCGTTAATATGCAGTCGGCCATGATCGGTTCGTTCTACTCCTTCACGAGGGATCAGGAGAAGCAGGCTGATCTGCTCGGCCTCGAATATCTCGCCAAGTCGGTTTACCCGTCCTCGGTCGCCGCCAATATCTGGGATCGTACGATGGCGGAACAGGATGCGGCCGAAGCCGGTCGCAAGCGCAAAGCCCGCCACAGCTATTCCGCCGGTATCTTCGCAAGTCACCCCACCGATCTGACGCGATCGAAATATCTTCGTGAGGCGGCGGCAAAGCAGGCGGACGCCGGCGATCCGGGAGAGGCGGCCTATCGTGAAGGCATGGCCAGCTGGTTGCCGGAATTTCTGCACGACCAAATCAAGTTGAATGATTTCGGAGGCAGTGAATATCTGCTCCAGCAACTGGCTGGCGATAACTGGACTTCGGAATTACTGTATACTCGAGCCCAGCTCTACAGGCTGAGGGGTAACCCGCGCGATCTGGTTAGTGCCGCCCAATTTTATCAGCAGGCGATCGACAAAGGATTTTCCCGGGCGGACGCCCGCCGTGATCTCGGCCTGACCTTGTTACGCGCCCAACAGATCGAGTCCGGTCGTATGGCTCTGCAGCGATATCTAGATGAAAATCCCGAAGCGCCAGACAAGGCCATGATCGCAGCGCTGCTCGCAGACTAGGAGAATGAGAATGGATGGGGCACGGACATTGATATTGCTCGCCATCGTGGCGGCATCGTCCGCCGCGTCGGGTAACAAGCTCATCTCACCTCGAACGAAGATCGCCGTGGCTAGGTCCCCGCTCATGGTCAACCCGTCGATAGAGTGGAACAAGCTGGACGCGAGACCCGGCCGCAACGCAGAAACCTGGACACTGGACGGCGATGCATTGAACGACGTTACTTTTTACGGAGGTATTCCCGCCGGTAAGACGCTGTTTGCTGAGGTGGATAAACGCAACCGGCCTCTGCCCCGCGTGTCTGCCACCATGTTGTTGACCGATATCCCGCCGCTTTTTGAAAACAGCTATCGTATCGCTCTCGACACGCCGCTCATGAATATCGACAGCGTTGAACCGATGGCTTTTGCAGGCAGCAAAGGAGTACGCTTCACTTACAGCTTCACGCGTCAAAACGAAGAAGTCCATCGCCGTGGCGAAGGGCGCGCTGCGATGATTGGTGGAAAGCTGTATATGATAACCTATGAGGCACCGATCCTTCATTATTTCGACAAGAGCCTGGCCGCCTTCCGTCAACTTGCCGACAGCGCGTCTTTCTAGTCCGCCCCCACCCGCGTCATCGCCGCCGCCTGCCGCATCAATCCGGGCGTGTGGCTGAGCAGCCCGATCAGCGGCCCGGCGATCCAGGGCGTCTCGCCCCAGTGGCGGAGCAGATTGGCGAGGCCGATCGGGCGGCGGGCATGGCGGGCGAATCCGGTCTGGAAGGCGGGGGCGCCCGCAGCCCCCTCCCGCAGGAAGCCATAGGCGGCGCGAAGGGCGCTCGCGAGCGCGATGGCGATGCCGTCACCGGCCAGACTGGCGATCACGGCGGCCTGATCGCCGAGCCGGAACAGGCCCGGCTCGGTTCGCGCCGTCTGCCAGCCATAAGGGATGCGCGCCACGCTCGACCAGGGACCTGCACCCGCTGCCGAAGCGAAGCGCCGGGCGAGCAGAGGGGCCTCGCGGGCTAGCGCCTCGATCACCGCGGCCGGTTGCCCGTCCGCCGCCTTCAGCCGCGACTGGGCGACCGAGAGGCAGAGATTGGCACTGCCGTCCTCCTGCAGGAGCAGCCCCGCATAGCCGCCCCTGAACAGATGCAGTTCGATCGTGCCCTCCAGCCCGGCGCGCAGCTCGGGCGTCGCGTCGAGCCGCACGCGCAGGCCCAGCGCGGGATCGGCATCGGGCAGGGTGGCGCGGGGCGCGCCGCGCAGGTCATGCTTGCCCGTCGCCAGGAACAGCGCCTCGGCCCCGATCGTCGCCCCGTCGGCAAGGTGCAGGCAGCGCGTTTCCGGATCGACCCGCCGGATCGCCAGGCCGCGCTCGATCGTCGCGCCCTGCTCGATCGCGGCCTCCAGCAGCACGGCATCGAGCCTGGTGCGCGACAGGCCGGCGGCAGCGAAGGGCAATGCGCTTTCGGCAACCCGCCGTCCCGCGACGATCCGTGCCCGGTGGATCGGATGGGCGCCGAGCGCGGCGGCGTGGAGGCCGATCCGCGCCAGCATGGCGATCGCATCCGCCGCCAGAAAACCGCCGCAGACGACGTCCTGCGGCTCGGCATGGCGCTCGATCAGCACCGGCATCGCCCCGCCATGGGCGAGCAGGATCGCGGTCGCGGCCCCCGCCGGGCCGCCGCCGGCGATCAGCGCAGGCGTTCGACGCATATCCGGAACGGAAAGCGGCGTTCGATCTGCACGTCGGAGCCGAGCCCTGCCTCGGCGAGCAGCGGCGGCCATTCATCGGGGCGGAACGAGCGTGCGATCGACAGCTGCCCGTCCTCGCGGACGATCCGGTGCCAGCCCATGATGCGGGCGAGCAGCGGAAAGCCGAGATAGGCGAAGCGGTGGCGATGGAGGTCGTTGATCTGCCAGCCACGCCGCGCCCGAGCCTCCATGATCCGCAGGAAGGCGAGGAGCTGGTCCCGGCGCATATGATGGGCGACGAGGCTGCTGATGATCAAGTCGAACCCGCCGCTGCGCTCCGCCGTCTCGATCGGTTCGAGATAGTCGCCGGTCAGATATTCGATGTTGAACCGATCGGGGGTGGCCGACCAGGCAACCCGCCCGCTCTTAGGATTCTGGTCGATCCCGGTCAGCACCGCATCGACGCCGCGCTTCTCGGCCCAGCGGGCGATGGCGCGGAGCATGTCGCCGTCGCCGAAGCCGACGTCGAGCAGGGTGAAGCGCTTCGCGCCGCCGATTGCACGGGCGATGAAATCGATCGTCGGGCGCGCGGCGAAGGTCCAGCGGTTCACCTCG
>SCUQ01000451.1 GCA_004297635.1 Rhizorhabdus sp.
GAAACCCATGCCTTGCAGATCTTCCCGAATCGCGCCCCAAGCATCGAAAGGATGTGGCGCCGGGCGTTGGCCCATCATCCCTCCGGCGCGAAAAAATCAGACGCGCCTTGACATAGGCATAGAGCAAAGTGGGCCGTCTAGCGAGCGCTTTTGCCGTTCAAAAGCCTGTAACCGCACGCCAATTCGGCCCAAACGGACGTCGGAACGAGTATGTAACCGTATTTTCTCGCGCGAAGTGGCATCGCTGCCACGTGATTCGCGGTCTAAACATGCTGTATCGGAACTCCCGAGTCGCGGGATCGTTTCGGGACCGATTTGCTGATCCTACGATGAATGATCCGAAGGAAATATGACCGACATCGCCATCATCTTCGCCGATCCCGCCAACTGGGCCGCGCTTGCCGCGCTGGTGACGATGGAGGTCGTGCTCGGCATCGACAATCTCATCTTCATCTCGATCCTGACGAACAAGCTGCCCGAGCAATATCGCGCCCGCGCCCGCTCGATCGGCATCGGCATGGCACTGGGCCTGCGCCTCGTGTTGCTCAGCCTGGTCGCGTTCATCGTCACGCTGACGCGGCCGGTGATCGACCTGTTCGGCCATCCGCTGTCGTGGCGCGACATCATCCTGGTCGCCGGCGGGCTCTTCCTGGTCTGGAAGGCGACCAAGGAAATCCACCATAATGTCGACGATGCGGGCGGCGAGGATCTGTTCGACACGAAGCGGGTCGGGCTCGGCTTCGGCGCCGCGATCTTCCAGATCATCCTGCTGGACCTCGTCTTCTCGATCGATTCGATCATCACCGCGGTCGGCATGACCGAACATGTCCCGATCATGTTCATCGCCGTGATCGCGGCGGTTGCGGCGATGATGACGGCCGCCGGGCCGCTGTCCCGCTTCATCGAGAAGAACCCGACCGTGGTGATGCTGGCGCTCGCCTTCCTGTTCATGATCGGCATGACCTTGATCGCCGAAGGCTTTGGCGCGCATGTGCCGAAGGGGTATATTTATGCGGCCATGGCCTTCTCGGCGGCGGTCGAGGCGCTCAACATCATATCGCGCCGACGGCGGAAGAAGGGGTGAGGGCATGGCGGCGGGGCGGGTTAGGGCGTTGCCCTCTCCGCCACCCCGTCTTATGGCGGATAGATGACAGTCTATTTGCACCAGGAAGACCTGCCCGCAGGCGCGCTCGGCCCCGGCCCGGTCGCGGTCGATACCGAGACGATGGGGCTGATCACCCCGCGCGACCGCCTCTGCCTCGTCCAGATCTCGGATGGGCGCGGCGACGAGCATCTCGTCCGTTTCGCGCCCGGCAGCGATTATGCCGCGCCGAACCTGCGCGCCGTGCTCGCCGATCCCGAACGGCTCAAGCTCTATCATTTCGCGCGCTTCGATCTGGCCGCGATCAAACATTATATCGGGGTCATGGCGGCGCCGGCCTATTGCACCAAGACCGCGTCGCGGCTGATCCGCACCTATACCGGCCGGCACGGCCTGAAGGAGCTTGTCCGCGAGCTGCTCGGGCAGGAGGTGTCGAAGCAGCAGCAGTCTTCCGACTGGGGCGCTCCGGACCTCAGCGAGGCGCAGAAGGATTATGCCGCCTCCGACGTCCGCTATCTCCACGCGATGCGGACGATCCTGGACGAGCGGCTGGCCCGCGAAGGCCGCACCGCGCTGGCGCAGGCCTGTTTCGACTTCCTTCCGGCGCGCGCCGAACTGGATCTGGCCGGCTGGCCCGAGATCGACATCTTCGCGCATATCTGATGGGAAGGCGGCACCGGCCCGGTGCCGCTGTCGCGCGTC
>SCUQ01000045.1 GCA_004297635.1 Rhizorhabdus sp.
GGCTGATGTGCCAGCGCCGCCAGAAATCCTGCATCGATGCGGCACGATAGGGCTGGTTGAAATTGCGCGGGAAGCGATAGCCGAACAGCGCGGCGATGCCGATCGCCATGTCGCTATAGGCGGAGAAATCGCAGTAGATCTGCACCGCATAGCCATAGGCGGCGAGCAGCAGATCGAGGCTGGAATGGGCCGATGGATCGAAGAACACCGGATCGACGAGATTGACCGACAGTTCGGAGGCGACCACCGCCTTCTTGAACAACCCCCAGACGATCAGCAGCAGCGCCATCGCCACCATGTCGCGGTTGAGCTTCGGCGTCTTTTCGAACTGCGGCAGCAGATCCGCACCGCGCACGATCGGCCCCGCGACGAGATGCGGGAAGAAGGACATCAGCAGCGTGATATCGAGCAGCGACGCCGCCTTGAGGCGCCCGCGATACACGTCGATCAGATAGGACATGCCCTGGAAGGTGAAGAAGGACACGCCGACCGGCAGCACGATCTGCAGCAGCGGCAAGTCTCGTGCGAGGCCCCATGTGGCCAGCAGGGCGCCGAGCTGCTCCAGGAAGAAATCATAATATTTGAAGAAGCCGAGAATGCCGAGATTGGCGATCACGCCGATCGCGACGATCAGCTTCTGGGTATCGCGGGTCCGCGCCACGTAGATCAGCGCGGCTGCCCCCCAGTTGATGATCGCCGAGGCGATGAGCAGCGCGACGAACCGCCAGTCCCACGCCCCATAGAAGACCCAGCTGCCGACGAGCAGCAGCAGCTTGCGCCATTCGTTGCTGCCCGAGGCGAGCCAGACGACCGCGAAGGCGACGAGGAAGAACAGCCCGAAATCGAGCGTCGGGAAGAGCATTTAAGGTGTCGCTCCCGCGCCCACCACTCCAGGACCGTCATTCCCGCGCAGGCGGGAATCCATAGTCTCTGAAGCTCGAACCTCTTGCGGTTCGGTCTGTATGGATCCCCGCATCCGCGGGGATGACGAGCCCAAGATACTCACCGCCACCACCCGGCACCGGCGGCCATCGCGGCATCGAGATCAGCCTGGAGCCGGCCGGCGACATCCTGGCCGCCGAGCGTGGTATAATGGACATAGTCGCCGCGCATCCGGGTCGGCTGCAGCTTCACCCAGCTGACCGCCGTGCAGCGGCCGCCCATCCGCGCCTCCCAGTCCCAGAAGGCAAGGCGGAGCTGATGAGCCACCTTGCGCTGCACATCGCGCACCGCCTTCAGGCCGGGGGGCGGGAACAGCGGGCGCGCGGTGATCGCCCAGCCGGTGCGCGGCGCGGCCGGCCCGGTCTGTGCCGGCGGCGCTGTCTTGTCGACATCGGCGCCGCGCCCCAGAGCGTCCAGAACATCGTCGATCCCCTCGGACGACGCCGGCGCGGCGACGGGCGCGGGCGCGACGACCGGATCCAGCGGCGGCAGCGTCGCCGGTTCGGCGCACGGCGCGGGGGTGTAGGTCGGCGCGTTGCTGAGCAGTTCGCTGCGGCGGGTCAGGGCATCGGGCGCGCCGATCAGGAGGATCGGCACCCGCCCCGCGAGGCGGCGGATCCGGCTGATCTGGGTGCGCAGCGTGATCTCATATTCCTGCGGGCTGACGCGCGGGGCGAAGCCCTCATTGGTGCCATAAGCGATGACGATCAGATCGGGATCATAGCTGCGCAGCTCCTCCGCGACGACGCTGTCGTCGTTGCGGCTGAAATGGACGAACTGTGAGCCGACCACGCCGACGTTCGACAGTGCCACCCCGCCCTGATCGCGGAAGCTTGCCCAGCTGGTGATCGTCACCGGCCCGCCCTCTGTCACCACCGACACGGCATATTGTGGCCGATCGTAGCGGATTTCCTTGCATTCGGGGCGGGTGATCAGCGCGCCCAGCTCCATCCGCTCGACCTGCGGACCCGCGCTGATGATCAGACTGCCGGCGCCCGGCTGGGCCATGGCGCAGAGGATGAAGCGGGTGAAGGTCTCGTTCGCCGAGGCGGTGAGCGCGATCCGGGCGCCCGCCGCCGACGAGGTGATGC
>SCUQ01000452.1 GCA_004297635.1 Rhizorhabdus sp.
AGCGGTCCTTCCAAAGCCGGTGCAGGCCGCCCGACATGGCATCGTTCATCAGATCGTAGCGGCTCGCGACGCTGCGAAAGACCTCGCCCACTTTCGCGGTCTTCTCCTCGGGGGAGACATCGGTGTAGCCGAAGGAAACGGTATCGCTCATGCGGCCACGCTCTAATCACTCCATATTCGTCATTCCAGCGAAAGCTGGAATCTCTTTGCCTTTGTCCCGCTGGCAGACGCGCGATCCCGGCTTTCGCTGAGATGACGGCTAGGTTAGGTCCAGCCCATGCCCGAGCTTCCCGAAGTCGAAACAACCGTCCGCGGCCTGCGTCCGCCGCTCGAAGGCCATCGTCTGACGCGGGTGGAGACGCGCCGCGCCGATCTGCGCCGGCCGTTCCCGGTCGACCTGCGCCAGCGGATGACCGGCGCGACGATCACCGGCCTTGGCCGCCGTGCCAAATATGGCCTGATCGAAACCGATCGGGGCGATGTCATGATCTTCCACCTCGGCATGTCGGGACGATGGCGGATCGATCCGTCGGAGATCGGGACCCACGACCATCTTATCCTGGAAACCGATCAGGGGCGGACGCTGGCGCTGTGCGATCCGCGTCGCTTCGGATCGGTCGACCTCGTTCGCGCCGACGCGCTGGCGGATTTCGCGCCCTTCAAGGCGCTCGGCCCCGAGCCGCTTGGCCCGGACCTGAGCGGCGCCTATCTCGCGCAGGCGCTGGCGGGGCGGATCGCGCCGATCAAGGCGATGCTGCTCGATCAGCGGATCGTCGCGGGGCTCGGCAACATCTATGTGTGCGAAGCGCTGCACATGACCGGTATCGCACCCACCACCCCGGCGGGCAGGATCGCCCGCAAGCGGCTCGACCGGCTGGTCGATTCGATCCGGGAGGTGCTGGACGCGGCGATCGAAGCGGGGGGCTCCACCCTGCGCGACTATGCCCGGCCGGATGGGGAACTGGGCTATTTCGCCAAGCAATGGCTGGTCTATGGCCGTGAAGGCGAGGCATGCCGGTGCGGGAGCGTGGTCCAGCGGCGGGCCGACGGCGGCCGTTCGACCTTCTACTGCGCGAAGTGCCAGAAGTAGGGGCTTTCGGAGTTGACCCGATCGGTCCTGCTGTGTATTGGGCCGGCCTTCGCGGCGTTGGCTGGGTCTAACGCCGTTTTCAGTCATTTTAGCTAGGGTTTGAACGAGCATGGCGAATACGCCGCAGGCAAAAAAGCGCATCCGTCGCAACGACCGTCGCGCCGAGATCAACGGTGCACGGGTCAGCCGGATCCGCACCTTCGTGAAGAAGGTCGAGTCCGCGCTCGCCGCCGGCGACAAGAGCGCTGCCACCGCCGCGCTCGCCGCCGCGCAGCCCGAACTCTATCGCGGCGTCTCGAAGGGCGTCCTCCACAAGAACACCGTCGCGCGGAAGTTCTCGCGCCTCACGAAGCGCCTCGCCGCGCTCGGCTGACAATCAGCGACGCTATTTTCGAAGGCCCGTCGGCAGCGATGCCGGCGGGCCTTTTGTCATGGCGACGTCATCGAACCGTAACTGTCGGAATTAACTTGATTCGTTATCAGCAACCCCTCCAAAGTACTGATAATTAAACGAAAATTATTTTTCTAAGGGAGATGCCCGGCTTAGCGGGTGTCAACCCCATATTGCGGTCCGATGACGAAATTGATGCTCTTGAAACGCTTCGCGCCTTCTCCTTAGAGTGCCTTCACGGTCCGAGCGCGATTCTGTCGCATCGGTATCCAGAGATTTTGAGAATTGGCGCTCCGGGGCAAATGGCTTCCGGACGGGGGGAGGGCTTTG
>SCUQ01000453.1 GCA_004297635.1 Rhizorhabdus sp.
ATGATGCACAAAACCTTCCGCAACATCGCCCTGACCGCCAGCGCATCGACGATCGCCCTGCTCGGCGCGGGCGTCGCGAACGCCTCGGCCTTCTATCTTCAGGAACAGTCGGTGCGCGCCGCCGGCCGCGCCTTTTCGGGCGAGGCCGCCGACCAGGGCGCATCGTCGCTCTGGTGGAACCCGGCCGCTATCGCCGGCAACGCGACGAGCACGCTTTATGGCGGCATCAGCGCCATCCTGCCCAAGGGCAAGGTCGCCAATGTCAACACCCGGATCATCCGCCCCGGCCAGGCGCCCGCCGCCGTCGGCGGCAACCAGGTTTCGGTCAATCCGCTCAACAAGGGTTTCCTGCCATCCGGCGCGATCGGCTACAAGCTGAACGATCAGTGGGCGATCGGCCTTTCCGTCACCGCGCCGTACAGCTTCGCGACCAACTATGAGAATAACAGCTGGGCGCGCTACAATGCCGACAAGACCAAGCTGACGACCTTCGACCTGCAGCCGACCATCGCCTTCGCGCCGTCGCCGCTCATCGGCATCGGCGTCGGCCTCAACGCCGAATATAGCAAGGCGTCGCTCTCCAACTCGCTGCCCAACCTGTCGCCGCTGCTGGCGGACGGGCACCAGACGCTGCGCGGCAAAGGCTGGGACTTCGGCTGGTCGGTCGGCGCACAGCTGCACCCGAGCCCGATGATCGATCTGGGCATCAGCTACAAGTCGTCGGTCAAGCATGTGCTTAAGGGCAGCATCACCACCGCCGGCCTGCTCGGCCCGCTGGCGGCGCAGAACGGCCGGATCAATGGCGTGAAAGCCAGCTTCCGCACGCCGTGGCAGGCGGTCGCCAGCGCCCGGGTCCATGCCAGCGACGCGCTGACCCTGAATGCGCAGGTCGTCCGTGCCGGCTGGGGCAAGTTCGACGCCATCCGCCTGGCCGCACCGATCAATGCGGCGCTGCCCCAGAATTACAAGAACAGCTGGAGCTATGCGGTCGGCGCCGATTACGACATCAACCCGCAGCTTACCGTGCGCGGCGGCGTCCAGATCGACAAGACGCCTACCCAGGATGGCCAGCGCGACGCCCGCGTCCCCGATGCCAGCCGCATCAATTTCGCGCTCGGCACCTCCTACGCGGTCACCGAATCGATCACGGTCGATGCGGCCGCCAACTATGTCGACTTCAAGAATGAGACGATCGACCGGCCCGGCGGCTTCTATCCCGGCACCGCGGCGCAGACGATCATCCTCCCGGCCGGCGAACTCCGCAACGCCCGCGCCATCATCCTCGCGCTCGGCGCCCGGATGACCTTCTGAGGCCCCGGCGGACATGGCTCCAGGCGACACCGTGACACCCCCCATATCCCCCCGTCCCGGTGTCGCACCCCCGGACGGCGGGGACGTGCCAGCGTCCCCGCCGATACCGCCCCGGCTGCTGACAGACCTTATCGATGCCGCGGTGCGCGACCATGGCGCGCGCACCGCGATCGACTTCCTCGGCCGGACCTGGACCTATGCCGAGATCGGCGCAATGGTGGACCATGCCGCCGCCGCGCTGCAGGCCATGGGCGTCGG
>SCUQ01000454.1 GCA_004297635.1 Rhizorhabdus sp.
ACGCGGGCGATCGACAAGACTGGTCGCCAGTGAACGATCGCGAGGCGGGTTGAGCTGGAATATGCGAGGGGCTGCATGCGTCGCAGCCAGATCTTCCAGGCTCGTCGTCGCGGCGGTGGACAATATGAACAATCCGCCGGCCGCTTTTGTGGCCGCTGCGGCTGAACGCTCGCCGCCTCTGCCGATCAGGCCAAGCATACCGACAGGCGCAAAGATCAGCGGCAATTCGACGCGGTGACCCATCACCGTCGAGCTCAAATCGGGCATTCCCGCGGTCGCCGGGATCGAAGGGAAAAGATTCCAGTCCGCAAAGGCCGCCATATTGGCGGACGCGGTCCATCCCTTTTCCGCTCCGCCTTCGACATAGGCCCAGATAGGCCGGGGAAGCGCTGAAAGAGCAGCGGCCCGAGCGCTTTCGATGGTTGGAAATCGAAGGTGTCCGCCCGCATCGTCCATATAGAATAGCAATATTATTATTGACAATAATGGCAATGATAATCTTGATGCCAGCTTCGCTCGTTACGGGGAATAATGATGTTCGCGAGTTTTGCTACGACACCCATCACCCCGTTCGTGGGGGCGGACGTCGAGGGACTGGACCTCGGCCTTCGTCCGCTGAACCAGACCCAGATCGACGATGTGCTGCGGGCGTTGTCGATGTTCGGCGTATTGCGGTTTCGCCGGCAGCAACTCGATATCGAGCTGCTGAAGCGATTGGGCAGCCAGTTCGGTCAGCTGCATATTCACACCGGCATTTCCGGCATGGCCGAACATCCCGAAGTGACAAAGATCTATTCGGACGAGAATTCCCGTCACGTGAATGGCGAGCTGTGGCACAGCGACCTTTCCTGCGACGAAGTGCCGCCTCTGGGCAGTATCCTGCATATGATGGAGGTGCCGACCGACGGCGGCGGTGATACGGCGTTTTCCAGTTCCTACACCGCATATGAGCGTTTGTCTGAGCCGATGAAGCGATATCTCGAAGGGCTGACGGCGACCCATGACGGCGGCGTCGCGTTCAGTCGCTTCGACCCGGACAGGACATATCCACGTGCGGTGCATCCCGTCGTGACGCATCATCCGATATCCGGTCGCAAGGTGTTGTATGTCAACCGCGCCTTCACGAGCCACATCAACGACATCCCGCCGGAGGAAGGCGCGGCGCTGCTGCGTTTTCTGTGCGATCATAGCGAGCGTCCGGAATGGTCGATGCGCTTTCGGTGGGAAGAGGACACCGTCGCCTTTTGGGACAATCGCTGTGTCCAGCATCTGGCGATCTGGGACTATTTTCCCCAACGCCGATTGGGGTACCGCGTACAGATCGCCGGTGATCGGAAGCCGGCGTGATCGCGCGGCCGGCGGTGCCTGCCAAATGGCGGACCTGGGGCGTGGTGCTGGCGGCGGTTATCGGCTTCGCGATAAGCCCGGCGACCGTATTATTCTATACGCTGGGCCTGTTCATCGATCCTCTTCATAGCGCCTTCGGTTGGGATCGCGCCCAGGTGTCGCTGGCCATCCCGATCTTCACCGGCGCGGTCGCTCTATCGATGCCGGTGGTGGGACTGGCTATCGATCGGCTGGGGCCGCGCCGCGTGCTGTTATGGTCCATCATGCTCTATGGCGGGGGATTGAGCGGCGCCTTCCTCGTCGACGATCTGAACAGCTTCTACATCATGTTCCTTCTGCTTGGCATCGGCTGCGCCGGCGCCAACTCGATCACCTATACGCGACTGTTGACCGTCTGGTTCGATCGTAACCGGGGCAAGGCTATCGGGATCGCGTCGTCCGGCATGGGGCTGGGCATGCTGATAATGCCTCCGATCATCGACCACATGATCGGCGTTGCGGGATGGCAGTGGGCCTATTGCGTGGTGGGCCTCGTCGTTCTGTCGCTGGGCCTCCCAGCCGCGGGGCTGCTGATCGTCGACACGCCGCAAGAAGCAGGGCTGGAGCCGGAGCCGCCCGCCGCAAGTGCAGCGTTGAGCCAGGCCGTCATGTTGACGTTGCGCCAGTCGATGACCACCCGTCAATTCTGGCTGATCCTGACATGTTTCGTCGGCATCGCCGGCTCGACCAACGCGATCGCCATCCACCTTGCACCGATGCTGCTCGATCTCGGCGCATCGTCGGCGGTTGCGGCGGCTGCGGTGTCGGCCTTCGGCGCCGCCATGCTGGCTGGCCGGCTTGTCATGGGGTGGCTGGTCGACCGCTTCTTCGCACCTTTCGCCTGCGCATTCGTGTTCGGTGCCTCGACGATCGCGATCGTGGCACTCGCGATGGGCTTGCCGATGGGCTGGGCCATCGTGGCGGCGATCTGCGTAGGCTTTTCCGCAGGAGCGGAAGGAGATGTGCTCGGCTTCCTTATCGGCCGCTATTTCGGGATAACCCATTATGCCAGAATCTACGCGGTCATATTCATGGCATATCTGCTGAGCGTAAGCGCCCTGCCCTATCTGCTGGCACAGATCTTCGAAACGGTGGGAAGCTACCGGCCCGGACTTTGGATGTGCGCGGCCCTCAATCTTATGAGTGTCGCCTGCCTGTCCGCGATGGGCCCCTATGGCTCGACCACCAGGACCGGCAAACGAGCCTAATTTTTTAGCTCCAAAATTATTGACAATATTATCCTCTAACATAAACTCGGCGATCGCAGGGGGCATTGCGCGACAGAACAGCACCACGCGCTTCATCCACGGGGAGATTGAAATGGTTTCACGGTCGCATCTTTTCAGCGGCGCCTTGTCCATCAGCGTCGGCGCAAGCCTCCTGATGAGCACGCAGGCCCATGCTCAGGAAACCGATAACAGCCTGATGTCGGATATCGTCGTGACGGCCCGCAAGCGCGATGAGACCGCCCAGTCCGTTCCGGTGGCGATCAGCGCCTTCAACGGCGCGCAGCTCCAGGCGCTCGGCGTCACGGAGAGCAAGGACCTGGGCAAGTTTACGCCGGGTCTCCAGTGGAAGTCGGATTCGCCCTTTGCCGGCAATGTCATTTTCGTGCGCGGCGTCGGCAACAACACGACGCTGTTCACCGGCTCGCCCGCCGTCGCCGTCTATCTCGACGAATCCTATCTGAACTCGCAGGCCTTCCATGGCTTCTCGACCTTCGACGTAGATCGCGTCGAAGTACTGAAGGGCCCTCAAGGCACGCTCTACGGCCGCAACACGACGGGCGGCGCCATCAAATATATCACCAAGCAGCCGGATCTGAACAAGGATCTGACCGGCGAGGTGAACGTCAATCTCGGCAATTTCGGCCTGCGCAAGGTCGATGGCGGCATCGGGGCGGCACTGTCGGACAAGGTCGCCGTCCGCATCGGCTTCGTCTCGCACGATCGCGGCGGCATCTATGATGATTATGCCCGCGATACCAAGACCACCGACGTCAACGTCAAGGCCATCCGCGTCCAGCTCCTGATGAAACCGACGGAGGAATTCTCCGTACTGCTCGGCGGTACCTATGCGCGCGCGCGCAGCGACGATGTCCGTTTCAAGCGCGTCGACACGGTTGATCCCGCGACGATCAGCTTCGGTCCGGGCGGCCCGGGCTTCTCCGGCCGCTGCGCCAATCCGGGCGTCGGTACCGCACCGGGCTGTACCAGCATCCTGCAACTCCTGGGC
>SCUQ01000455.1 GCA_004297635.1 Rhizorhabdus sp.
ACTTCCGCGATGAAGCTTCCGCAGCCGTCGAAAGCTATTGCCTCGTATGGCAGTCGCTTTCGCAGTCTGACGGCGATAGTAGTTCAGTCCCGGCCGTCATAGCGACGTCACGCTACGTCGACGTCGTCACGCGAACGAACGGCGGACCATGGAAGGTCGCTGAACGGACAGTCGTTTTCGAAGCTAGTAAGACGACGACGGTCGTTCGAGCCACTGCGCAGGATCGATCGAGCCAGGTGGTCGGGGCGCGCGACACGTCCGATTGCCTTTGGACGGTCCGCCGAAAACTTGGCATATCTTCCTGAGCGTAAGGATTTTCCGGCCGATTCATTAGCCTGCCGACCCGGCGGCGCTATCTGACGATCGGCCTCACGACATCTTGAGCGGCCACCTGATTCCCGAAGGCCGAATATATGAGCGATGATCAGCAAGTGTCGGATTCCGACGCGACCGAGCTTGCCACGGATCTGACGATTGCCTGACTGGACGATGCCAATGCCCCCTCCCAAGCCTTCAGCTTGGGCCCCCCTTCCCCTGAAGGGAGAGGGGGTGGTCAGGCAGCCCTCTCCAGCGCCTCGGTCGCCTCCAGCCACTCCGCCTCGACCGCGTCGAGCTTGTCCTGGATGTCGGCGCGCAGCTTCATCAGTTCGGTCATCGTCAGCTTCGCGTCGGCCGGGGTCGCCTGTTTCGGGTCGAACATCGCCGCGTCGATCTCCGTGCGGCGCGCGGTGAAATAGGCGATGCGGACCTCCATGTCCTTGACCGACTTGCGCAAGGTCGCGAGTTTTTCCCGTTCCTGCGCGGCGGCCTTCTTGTCCTTCTTGCCGCCCTTGCCGCCGCCATTGGCGCCCTCCCCCTTCGGCTGGTTCTTGCCGAGGATCAGATCTGTGTAATCTTCCAGGCTCCCGCCATATTCCTTCGCATGGCCGCCATCGACCAGCACCAGCCGGTCCGCCGCCATCTCGATCATGTGGCGATCGTGGCTGACCACGACGACGCAGCCGTCGAAATTGTTGAGCGCCTGGACCAGCGCCTCGCGCGCGTCGACGTCGAGATGGTTGGTCGGTTCGTCGAGGATCAGCATGTGCGGCGCATCGCGGGTGATGAGCGCGAGCGCGAGGCGGGCGCGTTCGCCGCCCGAGAGCTTGCCGACCTTCGTCGTCGCCTTGTCGCCCGAGAAGCCGAAGCGGCCGAGCTGGGCGCGGACGGCGCCGGGGGTGCTGCCCTTCATCAGCCGGGTCATATGCTCCAGCGGGGTATCGTCGCGGTCCAGCTCCTCCACCTGATATTGGGTGAAATAGCCGACGCGCATCTTGCCCGCCGCCGCCATGCTGCCGTCCATCGGCTTCAGCTGCGCGGCGAGCAGCCGGGCGAGCGTGGTCTTGCCATTGCCGTTGCGCCCCAGCAGCGCGATGCGATCGTCCGGATCGAGGCGCAGGTTCAACCGGCTGAGGATCGGGTGGCCGGGGGTGTAGCCGACACTCGCCAGATCGAGGGTGACGAGCGGCGGCTTCAGCCCGTCCGATGGCGAGGGGAAATCGAAGCTTAGGGTCGGATCCTCCGCCATCGCGGCGATCGGCTGCATCTTCGCCAGCGCCTTGGCGCGCGACTGCGCCTGTTTGGCGGTGGAGGCGCGGGCCGAATTGCGGGCGATATAATCCTGCAGCTTGGCGCGCTGGGCATCCTGCGCGGCCTTCGCGGCGGCGAGCTGGGCCAGCCGCTCGGCCCGCTGCTTTTCGAAGCTGTCGTAGCCGCCGGTGTAGAGGGTGGTCTTGCCCGCCTCCAGGTGGAGGATGTGATCGACGACATTGTTGAGCAGATCGCGCTCATGGCTGATGATCACGATCATCGCCGGATAGGCCTTCAGGAAATTCTCCAGCCACAGGGTGGCTTCGAGATCGAGGTGGTTCGAAGGCTCGTCGAGCAGCAGCAGATCGGGCTCGGAGAAGAGCAGCGAGGCGAGCGCGACGCGCATCTTCCAGCCGCCCGAATAGCTGTCGAGCGGGCGGTTCTGCATCTCCTCGTCAAAGCCAAGGCCGACGAGGATGGTGGAGGCGCGCGACGGGGCGGTGTAGGCGTCGATCGCCAGCAGGCGCTCATAGACCTCACCCAGCCGATCGGGATCTTCGCAGGTCTCGCTTTCGACCAGCAGGGCGGCGCGCTCGGCATCGGCGGCGAGCACCGCCTCGATCGGGGTGATGGTGCCGCTCGGCGCTTCCTGCGCGATATAGCCGATGCGCAGATCGCGCGGCTTTTCCATCTCGCCGTCATCGGCCTCCATCGAGCCGATCATCACCTTCATCAGGGTGGACTTGCCGGCGCCGTTGCGGCCGATCAGCCCGACCTTCGACTTCGGCGGGAGCGCCGCCGAGACACGATCGAGGATGGTGCGGCCGCCGAGACGGACGGTGAGATTCGAGAAATTGAGCATATGCGGGGGCCGGTAGCCGAATTTTGCGGCGCGGCAAAGATGGGGGGCAAGAGTTCCTCCCCGGCATGGGGAGAGGACGCTCCCCCGGCGGCGCTTCGGGTCAGAGCCCCCCTCCACCAGGCTGGGTGGGCACCCGATCGGTGGTGCGCCCAGTCTCGGCCCCCCTCCACCATGCTGCGCATGGTCCCCCTCCCCGTGCCGGGAAGGATGCGGTTGCAATTTTTGCAAGTGGAGCGGCAGCGCAAAGCAATCGCGGGCGGCTTGATGCTGCGCCGCACGCAGACCCATAAGGCGGCGACGAATCAAAGCAGAATCACGAAGGGGAGCGCATGTCCGATCTGTATCCGGTGCCAGCCGAGTGGGCCGCACGGGCCAGGGTGAACGATGCGGCGTACCGGGCGCTCTATGACCGGTCGATCAACGACGCGCACGGATTCTGGCTGGAACAGGCGCGGCGGCTGGACTGGAGCCGCTTTCC
>SCUQ01000456.1 GCA_004297635.1 Rhizorhabdus sp.
CTGTCCTCCGGCAACATCTCGCTTTCATGGCAGCCCGAAACCCAGACGCTGACCGTCCATCGGGTGACGATACGGCGCGGCGAACGGCAGATCGACGTGCTCGGATCGGGCCGTCAGTTCGAGGTGCTGCGCCGCGAAGCCAATCTCGAAAGCGCGATGCTCGACGGCATGCTGACGGCGAATCTCCAGCCCGAGGACCTGCAGGTCGGCGATATCATCACCCTGGCGACGACGGTGACATCGTCGGACCCCACCTATCGCGGCCATGTCGAGGAAAGCGCCAACGCGATCTACGGCGTGCCGATCGGCCGGCACCATGTCAGCGCCGAATGGCCCGCCGGCCTGCCGATCCGGCTGCGCCAGACCGAAGGGCTGCCGACACTAACGCCGCGCCGCGCCGGGAACATGATGCGGATCGAGCTCACCACCGACGCGCTTCAGCCACCGCTGCTGCCCGACGGAGCACCAGCGCGCTTCCACAGGCCGCGCGTGATCGAGATGAGCGATTTTCGCGACTGGTCCGATCTCGCGGCGCTGTTCGCCCCGCTGTACGACACGGCGACGGCGATCCCCGCCGACAGCCCGCTTCAGGCGGAAATCGCCCGCATCCGCGCGGCCCATGCCGATCCGGCGAAGCGGGCGGAAGCGGCCCTGGCGCTGGTGCAGGGGCAGGTCCGCTATGTGGCGCTGCTGATGGGCACGGGCAATTTCGTGCCGGCCGACGCCACCCTGACCTGGAATCGCCGCTTCGGCGATTGCAAGGCGAAGTCGGCGCTGCTCGTCGCGATGCTCCGCGCGCTGGATATCCCGGCCGATCCGGTGATCGTCAACACATCGGGCAATGACGGGCTCGATGCGCGGTTGCCGATGGTCGGCTGGTTCGATCATGTCATCGTCCGCGCGACGATCGGCGGCAAAGCCTATTGGCTCGACGGCACCCGCACCGGCGATCTGCGGCTCGACCAGATCAGGACGCCCGACATGGACTGGGGCCTGCCGCTGGTGAGGGGCGCGAGCCTCGTCCGCATGGCGCCCGAACCGCTCGATCAGCCCGCATTCGAAACGCTGCTCCGCATCGACGCCAGCAAGGGCATGACGATCGCCGCGCCGGTCCATGCCGAGGCGATATTCCGCGGCGACGGCGCCTATGACATGTATGTGAGCGCGGCCGACCTGACCGCCGAGGCGCGCGATCGCGCGGTGCGCGATTACTGGAAGCGCCGCTACGCCTTCGTCGAGGTGACGTCGGCGAGCGGCACCTATGATCCCGACAGGCGCGAGCATCGTCTGGTGATGGACGGCAAGGCGAAGCTCGACTGGCAGGGCGGCGTCTATTGGCTCGTCGACAGCCATCTGGGCGACCGCAAGGCCGATTTCGAGCGCGACGCCGGCGAAAATCGCGATGCGCCTTTCGGTGTCACCTATCCCTATTTCAGACGCTCGACCGAGACGATCCTGCTGCCGCCGGGCGTCGTGCCCGACGACGCCACGGTCGCCGTGACCGCCGCCGGGGTCGAATATCGGCGCAGTTCGCGCCTGACCGGCAACGTCTTCACGGTGGAGGCCAGCAGCCGCAGCCTCGCCGCCGAATTTCCGGCGAGCGAAGCCGCATCGGCGCAGACGGCGCTCCGCGCGCTGGCCGATCGCTATGTCGCGGTGCGGGCCGGGAAAGACTATGCCCGCACCGCGGACGAAATCCGCGAGAAACTATCGCAGCGGCCCAAGACCACGGACGAATGGCGGGAGCGCGCGGACCTGTTGATCGATCAGCGCGATTATCCGGGTGCGATCGCCGCGCTGGACAAGCTGCTGGCCGCCTCGCCGCGCGACATCCGTGCCCTTGTCACCAGGGGGCTGGCCCACATGCAGCAGGAGAACCATGCGGCCGCGGACAAGGATTTCCGCGCCGCCGAGGCGATCGACCCCGACGCGCCGGTACTGGCCAGCGCGCAGGCGCGGCTGGCCGAGAGCCAGGACCGCTTCCAGGATGCGGTTCCTTATTATGACCGGGCGATAAAAGCCTCGCCCGACGACGCCCAGCTGCTCGGCGACCGGGCGCTGGTGCTGTTCAGGCTCGGAGACCATCCGGGGGCGCTGCGCGATTCCGCCCGGGCCATAAAGGCGCATCCCGACTGGACCGGGATGTACATGCTTCGTGCGAGCATCTTCAGCGAGATGGGCAAGGCAGATGAGGCTGCGGCACAAGCCGCCGCCCTGGCAGCCGCCAATCCGACCGATGAGAAGGCCCTCGGCGCCGTGGTCGCTATCTATCGCGAGCTCGACCGAAACGAGGATGCGTTGCGCGCGATCGACAAGCTTATCGCGCTCAAACCCAGCGCCGCTGCCTATATCGACCGCCACTATCTGCGCCGCTGGGGCGACAGCGCCGGACGGCGGACCGATGTCGAAGCGGCGTTGCGGCTGGACCCCCGCCATGTCGACGCCCTCCGCGCCGACGCAACCCTCCGGCAACGCGATCGGGACATGGCCGGCGCGCTGGCGACATTGACCACCGCCCTGGCGATCAAGCCGGACGACAGCGACCTGCTCGCCACCAGAGGACAGGTCCAGTTCCTGATGGGGCGCCCGCGCGAGGCAGCGCGGGATTTTGCGGCGGCTCGCCGCGCCGCCACGACATCGGACGATTTCAATGCCGTCTGCTGGGGCGGCGCCCTCGCCGGCATGGACCTTCCAGCCGCGCTGGCCGATTGCGACAGATCCATCGCGCTGGACAAGGATAATTACGCGCCGCTCGATACCCGGGGCTTCATATTGCTCAAGCTCGGGCGGCACGACGAAGCGATCGGCTTCTACAATCGTGCTCTGGCGATCGATCCGGCCCTGTCGGAATCGCTGTACGGCCGGTCGCTGGCCTGGACCCATAAAGGCGATCCGGACAAGGCACGCGCCGACCGCGACGCCGCGCTGAAGCTCGATCCCGATATCGAGGACGCCTTCGGCTTCTACGGCATCGCCCCGCCCGTCGTGGTGGCGGACAACAGGCCGGATCAGGCGGCCGCCCGGACACGGGATGGAGACGCCGGGGCCGACCGGCCGCTGGACGGGTTCACCCGGCGCGGAATGGATCTGCTCGGCGACATGGACTTCGACGGTGCGCTGGCCGCCTTCGAGGCGGCGGTCAGGAAGGATGGCAGCAACGCACGGGCGCTCGCCGGGCGAGGCTTCGTCAGGGCCTGGCGGGACGATCTGGAGGCGGCCACGCGCGATATCAATGCCGCCGCCGTGATGGAGCCCGATGACGGCTATGTCCTGCGGACACGCGGCTGGCTGGCGCAGAAACAGCAGCGCTACGCGGAAGCGCTCCATTTCTACACGCGCGTTCTCCAACAGCAGCCAGACGATCACACCACTTATGGGTGGCGCGCCGAGGTCTATCGCGAGGTCGGGGACGACAAGGCCGCGCTCCGCGACTCGGACATGGCGACGAAGCTGAGGCCGACCTGGGCCGACATGTATTTCCTGCGCGCCAGGATTTATCTGAAGTCGGACCAGCCGGCCAAGGCGTTCGCCGAAGCGCGAGCGGCCATCGCCGCCAGTCCGCAGAACAGCTTCGCCCATTATCAGGCCGCCATCATCTTCAACGAAGGGGGCAGACGGGACGACGCCATGAAGGCGATCAATCGCGCGATCGAGATCGAGCCTCGCGCCGATCTGTTCATGGGCCGCAGGTTGATGCGCGCCGAGGGCGACAAGGCCGGACAACGACAGGATGTGGAAGCGGCGCTTCGCTTCGATCCGGCGCATCGGGGCGCCCTGCGGGAGAAGGCCTTTCAGCAGGAAGAGGATGACGACATCACCGGCGCGGTGGCGACATTGTCGCTGGCGCTGCGATCCGATCTGGACAGTTCCGAACTCCTCACGCTGCGCGGACAATTGCTGGCGACGCTGAAGCGCGACGACGAAGCCGTCCGCGATTTTGCGGCCGCGCGCGCCAATGCGAAGGAGCCTGAAGATCTCAACCTGCTATGCTGGAACCACGCGATCACCGACGTGGACCTGCCGGTCGCCCTGCGCGACTGTCAGGCCGCGCTCGCCAAGGCGCCCGACGAGCGGATGAGCTTGCGCAGCCAGGGGCTGGTGCAGCTCAAGCTGGGGCAGGTCGACGATGCGATCACATCCTACGGCCGCGCATTGGCGATCAAGCCGAATGACGCCTACACGCTCTACGCCCGGGCGGAGGCGTGGAAGCGCAAGGGCGACGCGGCAAAGGCCGCCAGCGATAGCGCGGCAGCGACGAAGATCGATCCGAACATCATCGAAAATGCCAGGAAGATGGGCCTGGTGATATAGGAAAGGCTAATCCGTCAGATCTTCCCACACGCCCTTCAGCCGCGCGAAGAAGCCGCTCGACTGGGGGCTCTCGTCGCCGGTCTCGGTGGCGCGGAATTCCTCCAGCAGCTCCTTCTGCCGCGCGCTGAGCTTCGTCGGCGTCTCGACCTCGACCTGGATCACCAGATCGCCATGGCCGCGGCCGTTGAGCACCGGCATGCCCGCGCCGCGCTGCCGGATCTGCTTGCCGGACTGGATGCCAGCAGGAATGCGGATCTCGTGGCGGGCCTTGTCGAGCCCCGGCACCTCGATCGTGCCGCCCAGCGCGGCGGTGGTGAAGCTGATCGGCGCGCGGGCGAACAGGGTGGTGCCGTCCCGCTGGAACAGCGCATGTTCGCGCAGGTGGAGGAAGATGTAGAGATCGCCGGGCGGGCCACCGCGGGCCCCGGCCTCCCCCTCGCCCGACAGGCGGATGCGGGTGCCGTCGTCGACGCCGGCGGGTATCCCGACATCGAGCGTCTTGGTTTTCTCGATCCGCCCTTCGCCCCGGCAATCGGCGCACGGGTCCGAAATCACCTGGCCGGCGCCATGACAGGCCGGACAGGTGCGCTCGACCACGAAGAAGCCCTGTTGCGCGCGGACCTTGCCGTGGCCGCCGCAGGTCTTGCAATGCTGGGTGCCGGTGCCGGGCTTCGCCCCGGTTCCTTCACAGCTCTCGCAGGACGCCGCGACATCGACCGTGACAGTCGCCTGCTTGCCGGCATA
>SCUQ01000457.1 GCA_004297635.1 Rhizorhabdus sp.
GCCGTGCCGACCCTCGACGCGCTGGTCGAGGCGGGGCATCAGGTCGTGGCTGCCTATTGCCAGCCGCCCCGCCCCGCCGGACGCGGCAAGGGACTGCGCCCCTCCCCCGTGCAGGCGCGCGCCGAGGCGCTGGGTATCGACGTCCGCCATCCGCAGACCCTGCGCGAGCCGGAAGCGCAGGCAGCCTTTGCCGCACTCGACCTCGATCTCGCGGTGGTGGCGGCTTATGGCCTGATCCTGCCCCAGCCGATTCTGGACGCGCCACGGCTCGGCTGCCTGAACGTCCATGGCTCGCTGCTGCCGCGCTGGCGCGGTGCGGCGCCGGTTCAGCGCGCGATCCTGGCTGGCGACATGTTGACGGGTGTCACCATCATGCAGATGGAGCGCGGGCTCGACACCGGGCCGATGCTCGCCACGGTCGAGACCCCGGTGGACGCCAAGACCGCCGGCGAGCTGACCGAAGAGCTGGCGACGAAGGGCGCGGCGCTGATGGTGACGGTGCTCGCCAACCTGCCCGGACATCCGCCTATCGCGCAGCCCGACGAAGGCGCCACCTATGCCGCCAAGGTCGACAAGGCGGAGGCGCGCATCGATTTTCACGAAGCTGCGGGACAGATCGAACGCCAGATCCGCGCCTTCAACCCCGCACCCGGCGCCTGGTTCGAACATGCGGGTGAGCGCATTCGCATCCATGCCTGCGAATTGGTCGACGCGCACGGCCTTGCTGCGCCCGGCGAAGTGATCGACGATCGCCTGACGATCGAATGCATAAACGGCGCGATCCGGCCTACATTCGTACAGCGCGCGGGCAAGGGCGTCATGACGACGGCCGAGCTGCTGCGCGGCTTTCCAGTGCCGGCCGGCACCCGGCTCGCCACCCCCCGCCTGGGATGACGCGTTTCCGCTTCACGATCGAGTTCGACGGACGCCCCTATATGGGCTGGCAGCGCCAGGCCCATGGCCCCAGCGTCCAGCAGGCGATCGAGGATGCCATCACCGCCGTGACCGGAGAGCAGGCGGTCGTCCATGCCGCCGGCCGCACCGATGCCGGGGTCCATGGCCGGGCCATGGCCGCCCATGCCGACATCTTTAAGGCGATCACGCCCTTCCGCCTTGGCGAGGCGATCAATGCGCGGCTGCGCCCCGCGCCGATCGCGATTCTCGCCTGCCGGATCGCCCCCGATGACTGGCATGCGCGCTTCTCCTGCATAGGCCGCCGCTACATCTATCGCATCGTCAACCGTCGTGCGCCGCTTACCCTGGAAGCGGGCCTCGCCTGGCAGGTCGCCGCCGACCTCGACGCGGAAACGATGCATGCCGCCGCCCAGCATCTCGTCGGCCTGCACGATTTCACCACCTTCCGTTCGGCGCATTGCCAATCGGAAAGCCCGGTCAAGACGCTCGACCGCCTCGACGTGCGGCGGATCGGCGATCTGATCGAGATCGACGCGGCGGCGCGATCCTTCCTCCATCATCAGGTCCGCTCAATGGTCGGCTGCCTCATGCTGGTCGGCCGCGGAAAGTGGCACCCGGCAGACCTCGCCGATGCCCTGAAGGCCGCCGACCGCAGTCGGCTCGGCTTCAACGCTCCGCCGGACGGGCTGTATTTCATGGACGCTGTTTACCCCGAATGAGGTGGAAAACCCGATGACCATTTCCAGGCTTCTGCTGGCCACGGCGGCCGCGCTGATGATGAACGCCGCAGCCATCGCGGCCGAACCGGTCCTTCTACCGGGGGGCGTGCAGATCGAGGATATCGAGCCGGGCACCGGCGCCGTGGCGCAGCCCGGCCAGGCTGTCACCGTCCATTATACCGGCTGGCTCTATGTGAATGACGAGCGCGGCAAGAGCTTCGATTCCTCGCATGGCGGGGCGCCCTTCACCTTCCGTCTCGGCGCGGGCGAGGTGATCCGGGGCTGGGACGAAGGCGTCGCCGGCATGAAGGTGGGCGGCGTCCGCACGCTGATCATCCCGCCCGAAGCGGGCTATGGCGCCGAAGGCGACGGCACCATCCCGCCCAACAGCTGGTTGCTGTTCGAGATCGAGCTGCTCGGAGTGCGATAGACAAACGCCGCTATTGCCCCGTAAAACACCCGGCTGGACAATAGGTGTGACACGGCCGTTGATGGTAAGGCTACTCTCGGGGGAGAGCGGCGAACCGGGGGAGCAGCGTGGGTGAATAAGAATGCGCCGGATTTCCCGTCGCTCGTGAAGGCCGCGCTCGACCATCTTGATGAAGGCTTCATGCTCGTCGATGGCGACGACCGCATCAGCCTCTGGAATCAGGCCTTCCTGGAGATGCTCGACCTGCCGCCTGCGCTGCTGGAGGAGGGCGCCAGCATCATGCGTTTCGTCCGGATGCTCGCCGATCGCGGCGACTATGGTCCCGGCGATCCGGCCGTGCTGGCCGAGCAGATCGGCGCGGGCATCCGCAGCCGGGAGCCTGCACGCGGCGAACGCCAGATGGCCAATGGCCGGATCATCGCCGCCCAATGGATACCCATGGCCGATGGCCATTTTCTGTTCCGACTGACGAATGTCACCGCCGAACGGACCGCCTCCCGCTTCAAGGACGAGCTCATCGCGACGGTCAGCCACGAGTTGCGCACCCCGCTGACCGTGATCAGCGGCGCGCTTTCTCTGCTGCGCGCCGGCGTCGGCGGGCAGACCGAAACCGGCGCGACCGAACTCATCGATGTCGCGCACAAGAACAGCGAGCGGCTGACCCGGCTCGTCAACGACCTGCTCGACATCGACAAGCTCCAGTCGGGCACGCTCGATTTCACCTTCGAGCCGCTCGACATCGGTTCCCTGCTCGCTGCATCGCTCGAGCAGATACAACCTTATGCGGAGGAACTGGGCATCGCGATCGACCTGGAACTGGCCGACCGCCCCGCTATCGCCGAGGTCGATCGCAGCCGGCTGCTTCAGGTGATGAACAACCTCCTGTCCAACGCCGTGAAATTCTCGGTCTCCGGCAGCCGGGTGCGCGTGCAACTCAAGCCCAATGCGTCCGGCGTGCGGATCAGTGTCATCGACGAAGGCCGCGGCATGTCACCCGAGTTCCGCCGTCGTCTGTTCACCCGCTTCGCCCAAGAGAACCGCGCCTCCGAACGCGGCGAGGCCGGTACGGGCCTAGGTCTCGCCATCTGCAAGAACATCATCGACCGGCACAATGGCCAGATCCACGTCGACACGCAGGAGGGCGTCGGATCGATCTTCCATGTGGATCTGCCTTATGAGCAGAGCGCCGCGGAATAACCGCTTGCCCGTCCAAACGGCGTTACCGCCCCGCACCGAACAGATTGCCCAGCGAGCGATCGAGCATCAGCAGCTGCCACAGCAGCCGGCCATGGTCGACGCGCCCGCTTTGATGCTCGGTCACGATCGTATCCAGCATCTTCGGATCGAACCACCCTGTCTCGCTCAACCCCGAGCCACGCGCAATGCGCTGCGCGTCGGCAGCCAGCGGGCCACGGAACCAGGCGCTGATCGGGGTCGAAAAGCCCATTTTCTTCCGGAAAAGTATATCGTCGGGCAGATAGCGGCGCATCGCCTGCTTCATCAGCCATTTGCCCGTGGTGCCGCGCACCCGCATCGACACCGGCAGGCGAGCAGCGAACTCGACGAGCCGATAGTCGACCAGCGGCTCGCGCGCCTCAAGACTGACGGCCATGCTCGCCCGGTCGACCTTGGTGAGGATATCACCCGGAAGCCAGATCTTGAGATCGGCATATTGGGCGCGGTCGAGGGCCGAGCGGGCGGGCGCGGCACGCATCGCGGCGATGTAGCGGTCCTCGGCGCGATGCCCCTGGAGATCGCGGACGGCCCGATCGGTATACAGCCTTGCCCGCAACCCCGGCGGTGTCACGCCGACCGCGACCGCATAAGCCTCCTCGCTGGACCGGCCGAGGCCCTGCAGCGTGCTCTTGGCGCGCAGCACCTGCGGTGCCCAGTCCATCTTGGGGTAGAGCTTGCCGAGCGTTCCGAACAACGGCCCACGCAGGCCCATCGGCATCAGCCGGCGCACCCGTTCCTCGGCATTGAAGAAAGTCAGGCGTCGGTAGCCGGCGAAAGCCTCATCGGCGCCATCCCCCGACAGCGCCACCGTCACCGTCTCACGCGCCAGTTCCGACACACGATAGGTCGGTAGCGCCGAGGCGTCGGCGAAAGGCTCGTCGAAGGCATGGACCAGCGTGTCGATCAGCCCATAATCGTCGGCCGAGACGATCCGGCTGCGATGATCGGTAGCGAAGCGCGCGGCGATCTGCGCGGCATAACGGGTTTCGTCGAATTCGGGATGGTCGAAGCCGATCGAGCAGGTCT
>SCUQ01000458.1 GCA_004297635.1 Rhizorhabdus sp.
GCATCACTGAGGACCCGGTCGAGCGCAAAACCGCCGCCGATCAGCAGCACGCTGATCCACAGCGCCGCGATCGAGATCATCCGGCGGGTGAGCGACCCCGTCGACGCACGCGAATCCCGGCGCCGCGTCCGGAACCAGGTTCGCGCGGCGTACAGGCTGTCCTTAAGCCGGATCATCCAGCGAGTAGCCAAGGCCGCGGATCGTGGTGATGACATCCTGGCCCAGCTTCTTGCGAATGCGGGTCACGAATACCTCGATCGTGTTCGAATCGCGGTCGAAATCCTGATCGTAGATATGCTCGATCAACTCGGTGCGGCTCACCACCTTGCCTTTGTGATGGAGCAGATAGCTGAGCAGCTTATATTCCTGCGCGGTCAGTTTGACGGGTTCTCCCGCCAGCGTCACCTTGCCGCTGCGGGTATCGAGACGGACGTCGCCGGCCGTCAGCTCCGACGATGCATTGCCCGAGGCGCGGCGGATCAGCGCACGCAGCCGGGCGATCAGTTCCTCGGTCTGAAAGGGCTTGGCGAGATAATCGTCCGCGCCGGCGTCGAGCCCGGCCACCTTGTCCGACCAGCTGTCGCGGGCGGTCAGCACCAGTACGGGCGTGTCGCGGCCCTCGCGGCGCCAGCGGTCGAGCACGGTCAGGCCGTCGACCTCCGGCAGACCCAGGTCGAGGATGATCGCGTCATAGCTTTCAGTCGAACCGAGGAAATGGCCGTCCTCACCGTCGGTGGCGAGGTCGATCGCATAGCCGGCGCCCTCAAGTGTAGCACGGAGCTGCCGGCCCAGATTGGGTTCATCCTCGACGATAAGGACGCGCATGGGGCCTCCCCTTTCCTGTTGGAGTTATTGACCGACGCGGCCCAGTTCGCGTCCGGTACGGCCGTCCATGTCCATCCATATCACCGAACCGCCTCGCTGAAACTTGAAACGGTAGCGTCCAGTTCCCGGATCGAATTCCGAACCGATCATCTGGCCGTCGACGCGGCCCTGCGCGCGCGCGCGCATTTCCTGATAGGGAAGATATTCGCCCGATCGCACGCCATTGCGCAGCGCATCCTGTTCGGGCGCGCGTTTGCGGTCCGCCGAAGCGGGCGATGCGCCAATAAAAAGCAGCGCCATCGACAGGGCGGCGACAAGGTTACGCATTGACATGGGCTATTGGCATAGGGCCAAGGGCTTGAATAGGGCATGAATGTTCGTGCTTTAGCGAAAAACCCCAAGCTGTTGCACTGCGAAGACACATGGCTGCCCCTCTATTATCCTATCAGAATCTAGGCCTGAACCAGGGCAGCGGCTGGCTGTTCCGCGGGCTCGACGTCCATATCGGCCCGCGTGACCGGCTTGCGCTGATCGGCCGGAACGGCGCGGGCAAGACCACCTTGCTCAAGCTGCTGGCCGGGCGCATCGACGCCGATGAAGGGCTGCGGACGATCGTGCCGGGGACCAAGGTGATCCTGTTGGAGCAGGAGCCGTCGCTGGCAGGCCATGCGACGTTGCGCGATTTCGCGCTGGCCGCGCCCGACGCGCCGGATGCCCATGTCGTCGAGGCGATCGCCGACCAGATCGGCATCGACCTGTCGCGCGAAGCGGCGAGCGCCAGCGGAGGCGAGCGGCGCCGGGCCGCCATCGCCCGCGCGCTCGCGCAGGAGCCCGATGTGCTGCTGCTCGACGAGCCGACCAACCATCTCGATCTCGCGGCGATCGAATGGCTCGAATCCTGGCTAGGCCGCTATAGCGGGGCGTTCATCGCGATCAGCCATGACCGCACCTTCCTGACCCGGCTCACCCGCCAGACCCTGTGGCTCGATCGCGGCGGCATCCGCCGGCATGAGGTCGGCTTCGGCGGTTTCGAGGCGTGGACCGACCGGGTCTATGAGGAAGAGGCGCGCAATGCCGAGCGCCTCGATGCGAAACTGAAGATCGAGGAGCACTGGAAATTGCGCGGCGTCACCGCGCGACGGCGACGCAATCAGGGCCGGCTCACCAAGCTCTATGAGATGCGCGAGCAGCGCAAGGCGATGCTCGGCCCGCCCGGCACCGCCCGGATCGCCATCGCCGCCGACGACACCAAGACGAAGGTGGTGATCGACGCCGAGCATGTCACCAAGACCTTTGGCGACCGCACGATCATCCGGGACTTCACCTTCCGTGTCACGCGCCGCGACCGGATCGGCGTGGTGGGTGCGAACGGCGCCGGCAAATCGACCCTGCTCAAGCTGCTCACCGGTGAGATCGAGCCCGACGGCGGCGTCGTGAAGCTGTCGAAGACGCTGAACGGCATCGTCATCGATCAGCAGCGCAGCTTGATGGCACCCGAAAAGACGGTGCGCGACGTGCTGGCCGACGGCGGCGACTGGATCGACGTCCAGGGCATCCGCAAGCATGTCCATGGCTATCTGAAGGAGTTCCTGTTCGAGCCGTCGATCGCCGACGCCAAAGTGGGCACCCTCTCCGGCGGTGAGCGCTCGCGCGTGCTGCTCGCGCGTGAGTTCGCGCGGCCGTCCAATCTGCTGGTGCTGGACGAGCCGACCAATGATCTCGACCTCGAGACGCTCGACCTGCTGCAGGAAGTGATCGCCGATTATGAAGGCACCGTGCTGATCGTCAGTCACGATCGCGACTTCCTCGATCGCACGGTGACGGTGACGCTCGGACTCGACGGATCGGGCAAGGTCGATATCGTCGTGGGCGGCTATGAGGATTGGGAGAAGCAGCGCACGCAGGCCACGCAGTCCAGGATGCGCCCTGCGGCGCCCAAGGCGGACGCGGTAGCGGCCGGCGCACCCAAGGCGAAGACCAAGCTCAGCTACAAGGATCAGCGCGATCTCGACCTGCTCCCGGCCGAGATCGAAAAGCTCGAGGCCGCTATCGCGCGCGACGAGGCTGCGCTGGCCGATCCCGATCTTTACGCGAAGAACCCGGCCCGGTTCGACAGCCTGATGAAGGCGATAGAGGCGGCGCGGGCAAAGAAGGAAGCGGCCGAGCTGCGCTGGCTGGAGCTGGCCGAAATGGCCGAGGGCCTGGGCTAGTCCGGACCTGCCCCCGTCATGCCGCGAAAGCGGGAATGCGTCGGATATCAGGCGCTGCGCAGCGCGATCAGCCCGCCGCGCCTGCCTTGCGGTGGTGGTGGATGACTTCGTCGATGATGAAGCGCAGGAACTTCTCTGAGAAATCGGGGTCGAGATTGGCGCTTTTCGCCAGGGTGCGGAGGCGCTCGATCTGTACCGTCTCCCGGCCGGGATCGGCCGGTGGAAGGCCGGTCTTCGCCTTATGCTCCCCTACCGCCTTGGTGACCTTGAACCGCTCCGCGAGCATGAAGATCAGGGCTGCATCGATATTGTCGATGCTTTCGCGGTAGCGACTCAGAATTTCGTCCGCCATGCGCTTCCCCATTTTGATGGCCAGGCTCCGCCTATTGTGGATCGATACCGCCCTTGGCAAGCGCCGAGTTGGCGCGACACGACGATAGGCCCCCTTATCAAGCCGTTACGGCTAGTTCCGCTCTTGCCTTTCCGGCCGACGCAGCCCATGGGCACGCCCATGACCGCGACCGTTACCCCGATCCGCCGAGACGCCCAGCCATCGCTCGATCCGATCATGGCGCTGGTGGCGTCGGACATGAATGCGGTCAACAGCGTCATCCTGGCCCGGATGCAGTCCGACGTGCCATTGATTCCCGAGCTGGCCGGCCATCTGATTGCGGGCGGCGGCAAGCGGATGCGGCCGATGCTGACGCTCGCCTGCGCGAAGCTGCTCGATTATCATGGCGAGCGGCACCACAAGCTTGCCGCCACCGTCGAGTTCATCCACACCGCGACGCTGTTGCACGACGATGTCGTCGATCAGTCGGGGCTGCGCCGGGGCCGCAGCACCGCCAACATGATCTGGGGCAACGCCGCGAGCGTCCTGGTCGGCGATTTCCTGTTCAGCCGCTCGTTCGAGCTGATGGTCGAGGATGGATCGCTCCGGGTGCTGCGCATCCTGTCCAACGCTTCGGCGGTGATCGCGGAAGGCGAGGTCAATCAGCTGACCGCGCAGCGCCGGATCGAAACCGGCGAGGAGCGATATCTCGAGATCATCACCGCCAAGACCGCAGTGCTGTTCTCCGCCGCCTGCCGGATCGCCGCCGTGGTGGCGGAGCGCGAGCCGGCGGTCGAGCAGGCGCTCGACCAATATGGCCGCTACCTCGGCATCGCCTTCCAGCTCGTCGACGATGTGATCGATTATGTCTCGGACGGCGCGACGATGGGCAAGGATGCCGGGGACGACTTCCGCGACGGCAAGGTGACGTTGCCGGTGATCCTGGCCTATGCCCGCGCCAATCCGGCGGATCGCGAGTTCCTGCGCGAGGCGATTGAAGGCCTGCGCAACGAGGATGAGGATCTGGTCCGCGCGACCGGCATATTGCGCGGTACCGGGGCGCTTGCCGACACCGGCGCCCGTGCCCGTCTCTATGCCCAGCGGGCAATCGACGCGCTGGCCGGCTTCCCCAACAGCCAGGCGAAGGCCGCGCTGGTGGAAGCCGTGCAGTTCGCGGTAGCACGGGCGTATTGACCTCATTGCGTCACCCCGGCGAAGGCCGGGGCCTCCGTAGAGTCGGTGAGGTGGCGGCAGGTGCCGACTGAGATCTCGGCCTCGGCCGGGATGACGATTTGGGTTGAGACTCGGGGCCGCAATCTCCACACCCGCCCCATGCTTCCCATCCACGCCGTCCTGCCCGATCTGATTGCCGCGTTGCGCGATGGGCCTAATGCGGTGCTGGTCGCGCCGCCGGGCGCGGGCAAGACGACGGCGGTGGCGCCGGCGCTGCTCGATCAACCCTGGTGCAGTGGACAGATATTGCTGCTGTCGCCCCGCCGCCTCGCCGCGCGTGCGGCGGCCGAGCGGATGGCTGAACAGGCGGGGGAGCCGGTCGGGCGGACGATCGGCTATGCGACCAGGCTCGACAGCAAGCAGTCGGCAGCGACCCGCATCCTGGTCGTCACCGAAGGCATCTTCGTCAACCGCATCCAGGCCGAGCCCGATCTGCCGGGCATTTCCGCCGTGCTGTTCGACGAGGTCCATGAGCGCAGCCTCGACAGCGATTTCGGCCTGGCGCTGGCGCTCGATGCGCAGGCCGCGCTGCGCCCCGACCTTCGCCTGGTCGCCATGTCGGCGACGCTCGACGGGGGCCGTTTTTCCGCCCTGATGAGCGATGCGCCGCTGATCGAAAGCGAAGGGCGTGGTTTCCCGCTCGACATCCGTCATGTCGCCCGCGCGGCCGAGAAGCGGATCGAGGATGAGATGGCCCCGGCGATCCGCCGCGCACTGGCGGAAGAGGGTGGCAGCCTGCTCGCCTTCCTGCCCGGCGTGGCGGAGATCGAGCGGACCGCCGAGCGGCTGGAGGGCCAGCTTCCCGCCGATGTCGTCCTGCACCGGCTGCACGGCTCGCTCGAGCCCGCCGAGCAGCGCGCCGCGATCGCGCCGTCGCCGCCGGGTATGCGCAAGCTCGTCCTCGCCACGTCGATCGCGGAGACGAGCATCACTATCGACGGCCTGCGTATCGTCGTCGATTCGGGGCTCGCGCGTCGTCCGCGCTATGACCGCGCGGCGGGGATGACGCGGCTCGTCACCGAGCGGGCCAGCCAGGCGGCGGTCACACAGCGAGCCGGCCGCGCCGGGCGTCAGCAGCCGGGTGTGGTCTATCGGTTGTGGGAGGCAGCGGCGACCGCCGGCCTGCCCCGATATGATCCGCCGGAGATATTGGAGACCGATCTTTCGGCGCTGACGCTCGATTGCGCGATCTGGGGCGTGGCGGATCCGGCGTCGTTGCGCTGGCTCGATCCGCCGCCCGCGGCTGCG
>SCUQ01000459.1 GCA_004297635.1 Rhizorhabdus sp.
GCTCTTCCGATCTGGTCTATGTCCGCTGGGCGATGATGGTGATGGGGCAGTCAGCCGATTTCGAATGGCTTGGCGAACACCCCGCCGACTTCCTCGTCCGCCCCGACGACTGGCCCGAAACCCGCTACGAGGCCAAGGCCCGCCAGAAGGGGCATGAGGTCTGGTATTTTCGGTACAGACGGCGGTAGGCCGGTGCGCGCGAGCGAAAAGCGCCGATTCTAGGCTTTAGGCGGATCGAGCTGACCGCCCAACCATGAGTATAGTCTGGCGCCGGGCGGCATTGGCCCCATCTAGGGTGCGGCGGCCTGTTCCAGGATGTCGAGACGGTCGCGACCAAAATCGGCGACGACTGCGGCGCCGGCATTGGAGAACTCCATCAGGCGGTCATGTCCGATCGAAACGCGCGGCCATTCCGGGGCGTCGGCCGTATTCGGATTGCCGCTGATCGCGAACGCCACCCAGTAATTGCTGACGAGGTCGGCCATTTTTTGGTCAGTCACGGTCCACTTGGCCCGCGAACGGGGCGATGGCGTGGCAAAGACCATTTCCAGTTCGGCATCATGGCCCGCGCCCGGTGTTGAATCGCGCAGCGCCTCGGGCACAAAGCCGTACCGGTACAGCCAGACCGGCGCCCCCCGCGACGCCTGCTCTCGAGCCCGGCGACGGGCGGGGAGCACCATTGCTTGCTCACCCCACATTTGGCCAACTGACTGCTCGCGACTAACGCCGGATTGCTGGTATCGAGCCACGATGCCTTCTGCCTGCGGTCCGAGCCTAGCGAGCATCGCCTGAGCGGCCCCCGGCAGCCAACGTATCAGGCTTTGTTCGTAATTATTGGCTCCCACCAAATAGGGCACCAATACTCCTTTGCCCAATCGGAACGCGTCCAGATTATCGTACTCGATCAGCTTGCCGTCTCGAATGGGGAAGGCAGGTGCGCGGACTGGAGCGTCCAATACCGTTTCAGCGGGCAAACCACGTAGCGCCTTCACGTCTCCATCGGGAACGCCCTTGCTGCGTGCCCATTGAAGACCGGTATTCTCCGCGGAGTCCTGCGTACCGCGTAGCGGTTTGAGATGATCGCTATTGCCGCCGCTTTGCGCGATGGCCTTGCTGAAAAGTCCGCGAGCGAGCGGGGACACCATGAGAAAATTCACCGATGATGCGCCCGCCGATTGTCCGAAGATGGTCACGTTGTCGGGATCGCCGCCAAAAGCTCCGGCATTCGCCTTGACCCAACGCAGCGCAGCTATCTGGTCCATCATTCCATAATTGGCCAGCACACCGCCGCGCTGTTCGGCGCTCAGGCTCGGGTTGGCAAAGGTTCCAAATCGGCCGAGGCGATAATTGATCGTGACGAGCAAAATGCCCTTCCGGGCGAGTGCTCGTCCGTCGTAGGTCGGCAGCGATCCCGAACCCATGATGAACGCCCCCCCATGGATCCACAGCATGACCGGAAATCGGCCGACGCCCGGTCGATGAGGACGCCAGACGTTGAGATAGAGACAGTCTTCGGACGCGGCATTGACGTAGCCCGCCGGCAGAGGATTGCTTTGGCTGTCTTGGAGGCAGTCGTTGCCAAGGGTTCGAGCAGATCGAATGCCCTGCCATGCCGCAGGCGGTTGCGGAGCCCGCCAGCAGCCTGTCTAGCAATATGCCCGCGACAAGTGTATGCACACGTGTGCTAGGCATGTATGTGTCGACGATCAGGTGCGATTTATGGAAGCGTTCGCTTTGCCCATCGACGCTTATTCATGCGGCGTCCGCAATGACGCCACGCTGAATGTGATCGTGCGGGATATGACGGTCATGGCGGATATCGGAATATGTCCCGATGAAATCGGCCACCCGCAGATCGTGCGCCTGAATGTCTCCCTGCGGATCGTGCCCCCGATAGCCGACAATATCGCTTCAACCATCGATTACCGCGAGATCGGGGAATATGCGGTGGCCCTGGGGCGGACGCGGATTGATTTGATAGAAACCTTTGCCCGTCGGCTCGCCGACGCCTGCCTCGCGCATCCTAGCGTCCTCGAAGCAGACGTCTCGATCGAAAAGCCCGGGGCGCTGCGCAACGGATTGGCGGCGGCCCGGATCGTCCTGCGATCTACGGCGCCCGTTCCCTCTTCCGGGCATCCCGCTTTGCCGGCACGAAGAGCCTAGTGAACCTTCACCTCGAGCCGCCCAAACCCGCGGAGTACGTTGTTCAGTCGCCTTTCGGCCCCGACGAGCTCGATCCTTTCGACGCGCTTGACCAGCGCTGACACGATCGCAGCGATTTCAAGTCGGGCCAGATTGGCGCCGAGGCAGGTATGGATTCCATGCCCGAAGCCCAGATGGTCGGTGGTGCGCCGATCGATGTCGAATATGTCAGGATCTGTCCATTTCCGTTCGTCCCGGTTGGCGCTCGCAAACATCAGGCTGAACCGGGACCCTTTCGGAATCGGATAATCCCCAATCCTGACGTCGCGGACCGTCATGCGGGAGAGCGACTGCGCGGGACTCTCCAGGCGGATTGACTCGTTGATCGCGTTGGGGATCTTCGCCGGATTGGAGCGCAGCCTGGCCCATTGTTCGGGATATTGGGCGAATAGGAAGATGAGATTGCTGATCGCGAAGATCGTGGTGTCGAGGCTAGGGCCGACATAGTCGTTCATCAGCGCCGCCACTTGGTTGGATGCGATCTCGCCGCGGTCGGATGCCTCGTAAAGCTCGGCAACCCAGCTGCCCGGCTTTATGCGGTCTCGCGTACAGCTATAGGCATAGTCGACCATCTCCCGAATGATCGGCAGCGCTTCCTCGGTAAGCGGCACGCCGCGCGGACCCAGGGAGTTGAAATTGGCTGCTGCCCAGACAAGCATACGGCTCCGGCCGTCTTCCGGCAGGCCAACCAGTTCCGAGACGACGGTGAGCGGAAGATGTTGGGCCAGCTCGGTCGCGGCATCGAAACGGCCTTGGACGACCAGATTTTCGACCAGGACTTCGGCCCGATCGAAAATCACCTTGCGCAGCTGCGCGAGGCGCGCGGGTGATAGGGGGCGGCCGACGATGGCGCGCAGCGCGGCGTGATGCGGATCGTCACTGCCCAGCGTTCCGCCCGCGATCGCCGCATTCATGACGTCGTTCATGGCAACGCCCTGCGCAGAGGAGAAAGAGCGCCAGTTCGCCAGAGCGTCGCGCACCTCGTCGAATCTGCCGAGGGCATAGACGCCGTATTTGGGAAGATACACGACGGGGCCTGTGTCGCGCACGCGCCGGTAATTAGGATAGGGATCTGCCAGCGCTTCCAAGCTGTACGGATCGATGTCGAGCTGCGGGACGCTGCGGACCATATCACTCTCCGATCAAAAGGACGGCCAGCGGCCTTTCGAAAGCCGCATACTTAATTGACTAATAGTCTAATAATAAATCAAGATGACTCAAGGGTGCAGAATGGCCAGCGCCAAAAGCCGCTTTCCGTCATCTTTCGCCGGCAACGCCCGTTCTTCGGTAACGCCAATCCGAAATCCGGGATCGCAAGCGATGAATGCTGGGAGAAACCGGTCTTCTCGCGGCCAGGAACGACGCGGGCTCCCGGAAGGATCTGGCCTTGTAAGCAAGCGAATGGTTTCGTTGTATAGCGCCGCAACAGCCCGAGCCTTTTTGCAAAAAGCTGCCCCGGAAAGCTCTCCGGCCTGGAAATTAATTATTCAAAATCAGTATATTATACCGATGCACGCTGTCGGTGGCAGTGGACGCGCCGGGCCAGGCGCAACCGCCGTCGCTTCCCGAACCGGGTTGCCCTACTGGCCCATGAGTCTAAAATCTTCATATATCCGTGATCGCAACCAACGGTTGTGGGGCGCCAGGTAGAACGATAATCAAGGGAGGAGACCGACATGAAATTGAGCACCTATCTGCTCGGCGTATCCATCGCCGCGTTGTTGGCGCCGATGGCGCATGCGCAGGAACAGACCGATCCGGGCTTGGTCGAGGATATCGTCGTCACCGCGCAGAAGCGATCCGAGCGCCTGCAGGACGTGCCGATCGCGGTCAGCGCTGCAAGCGCGGCCCAGCTCGAAAATTCGGGCATCAAGGATCTGCAGCAGCTCACCGCGATCGTCCCGGGATTGAATGTCACCGCCGCGCTTGGCTCCTTCCAGCCGTCGATCCGCGGCATCGCGACGTCGAGCAATGTCGTCGAGAATCCGGTCGCGCTCTATATCGACGGCGTCTATCTGCCGCAGCAGCAGGAGGGCCTGCGCGATCTGGCCGATGCCGAGCAGATCACGGTACTGAAGGGGCCACAGGGCACGCTATTCGGCCGCAATGCTACCGCCGGCGTTATCCAGATCGCGACCAGATCGCCCGAATTTCAGCCGTCGGCCCAGTTCAATCTGAGCTATGGCAGCTATCAAACGATCCGCACCAATGCTTTCGTCACGACCGGGCTCACCGATACTGTCGCCGCGAGCCTGTCTGGCGCCTATCAATCCCAGGGCAAGGGCTGGGGCGAGAGCCTCACGACGGGACGCGAAGAAAACAAGCTCTATCATAGTTATTCACTACGCGGGAAGCTGCTCGCCAATCTGGGTGACGCGACCACCGTGACGCTGGCCGGGGACTATCTGAACCGGCGCGATAGTGGCGTGGTGTATCAGCCCTATCCGGGCACCAGCCTCGTCTATGCGGGCTTTGGGCCGGTAACGAACCGCTACGACAGCTATAACGGCACCGGCGGCTACACCTATTTCCGCGGCGGCGGCGTGGCGATGACGATCGACAGCGAGTTCAGCTTCGCCAAACTGGTCTCGATCAGCTCCTATCGCGAGGGCGATTTCGGCTTCAAGTTCGACTTGACCAACGTCGCCGCGCCGATTCTCATTTCCACCGCGGTCGGAAAGAGCCGTACGATCTCGCAGGAAATCCAGCTGATATCGACCGCGTCCGGGCCGATCAAATGGGTCACCGGCGCCTATTATTTCAACTATCGTCAGGGTTACGACTTCTTCAACCGCGACTTCGGCACCGGGGTGAACGCGACCACCGGTTTGCCCTATCGCTTCTCGCCGCTCCAGCGCAGCGCCAATTCAGGCTATGAGAAGAGCGAGTCGATCGCCCCGTTCGCGCAGGCGGACTGGGAATTCCTGCCCGACACGACCTTCACCGGCGGTCTGCGCTACACCTATGAGAAGCGCAGCCTCAACGACGGCCGGACCCAGCTCACCAACCCGGCCGGCGTCGTCCTGCCGCAGACGATCGTGCCGCCGAAGTCGCTGACCTTCAAGGAGTTCACCTATCGCGCCGCGTTGAACCACAAGTTCAACGACGATGTGATGGTGTTCGCCTCGTACAATCACGGCTTCAAGAGCGGCGGCTTCAATATCGCCACCCCGGCGGCGGCGGGCTATCTGCCTGAGAAGCTGGACGACTGGGAAATCGGCCTGAAGAGCCAGTTCCTCGACCGGCGCCTCACTTTCAACGTCAACGGCTTCTACTACAAATATAAGAATATTCAGGTTACCCAGTTCATCGGTAATCCTCCGACCCAGATCGTGTCGAATGGCGCACGCGCCGAGCTTTACGGCGTCGACATCGATCTGATCGCAAAGGTTGCGCCAGGCTTCACGCTGAGCGGCGGTATCGAACTCATCCACCCGGAATTCACCTCATATCCCGGCGCGCCCTTCGGCACCAACCTGCCGACCGGCGGCGTGGCCACCGCGCCGGGCAATGCCAAGGGCCAGCGGGTGCCCTTTGCGCGGAAGTTCGTCGGCACGATCGCGGCGGATTACATCACCCCGTTCATGGGCGGCAATCTGGCGCTTAACCTGACCGCGACCCGCAGCGGCGACTATTATTTCGAGGTCGACAATTTCGTTCGCCAGCCGGCCTATACGATGCTGAACGCCGCGGTGAAGCTGAGCGATGCCGAGGACAAGTTCAGCCTGCACTTCGGCGTCACCAACGCCTTGAACAAGAGCATTTTCATCCGCAACGCCACGCTCGCTTTCGGCCGCCTCGTCGCCTACGGCTCGCCGCCCCGCGAATATACACTCTCGCTGGGCGCGAAATTCTGATGACTCCGGCCCGCTGGCCGCCGTGCCAGCGGGCCTGCTGATCTCTCTGCGCTGCCGCCTGTCTCGCGGCCACGGAGCTTCCCATGCCGTTTCCATCTGACATTCCCGGCCTCGACCTCCAGAAGGTCGAGGCGAATGGGGTGACGCTGAATGTGGCAATGGCCGGCAACGGCCCCGCGCTGCTGCTGCTCCATGGCTGGCCGCATAGCTGGTATCTGTGGCGGCCGCTGATCCCCCGCCTCGCTGGCCGATTCCGGGTGATCGCCCCCGATCTACGCGGCATCGGCGGCTCGTCCAAGGCTGCGACCGGTTACGACCTGCACAGCCTGTCCGACGACATGGCCGCGCTCCTCGATACGCTAGGCATCGAGGCGCTGGCGGCATCGATCGGCATCGATGCGGGCATGCCGGTCGCCTGGATGCTCGGCATGCGCCATCCGGAGCGCGTCCGCAGGATGATCCTGATGGAAGGACTGCTCGGCATGCTGCCGGGCGCCGAAGCCTTCCTCAGCCAGGGCGCGCCCTGGTGGTTCGGCTTCCATTCGATTCCCGGTTTCGCGGAAAATCTGCTGGCCGGACGCGAGGCGGACTATCTCGATTTCTTCTACCGCAACGGCACCGCCGGCGGGAAAGGCATATTGCCCGACGCGCACGACGCGTTCGTCGCCGCCTATGCCCAGCCCGATGCGATGCGATGCGGCTTCGAATATTATCGCGCCATGCCCGAAAACGGCCGGCAGATCGCCGCGATGGTGGCCGGGCGCTCCGTGACCCAGCCGACCCTGGCGATCGGCGGCGGCGTGATCGGCGCGGCGCTGCATGGCCAGCTCGCCCCGATCTGCGACGATCTGCGCGGCGAGATCATCGCCGACTGCGGGCACATCATCCCGCAGGAACAGCCCGACGCGCTCGCCGCACTGATCGAGGATTTCGCGGCCCGATGACCGCCCCGACCGCGCAATACTGCGGATTGGTGCAGTTATCTGCAACGCCGCCGGAGGCGATGTCCCGGTAGATGGGCGGTGAACCGAACCGCGATTCCGGTTCAACACGATGTGGAGGATGTGACTTGGCGAGCGAGGCAGTGACGAAGGGGCAGGCCGGGCCCTGGGCGGACGAGCAGATCGAACTGCTGGAGCGCATGCTCCTGATCCGTCACGCGGAGGCGCGGCTGGCGCAAACCGCCAAGGACGTCGGCCTTCCCGGCGGCGTGCATCTTTCGATCGGACAAGAGGCTTCGGCGGTAGGCGTCTGCTCCTGCCTGGACGTCGATGACTGGATGACCAGCACGCATCGCGGCCATGGCCATTTCCTGGCCAAGGGCGGCGAGGTCGACAGCATGTTCGCTGAAATTTGGGGCAAGAGCAGCGGCATCTGCAAGGGCATGGGCGGGTCGATGCACGTCGCCGATTTCTCGCGCGGCATCATCGGCGCGAACGGCATCGTCGGCGGCGGCCTTGCCATCGCGACCGGGGCCGCGCTCGCCGCGCAGCTCGACGGCAAGGGCCGCGCGGCCGTCTGCTTCTTCGGCGACGGTGCCGCGAACCAGGGCGTGTTCATGGAGAGCATGAACGTCAGCAGCATATGGAAGCTGCCAACCATCTTCGTGTGCGAGAATAACGGCCTGTCCGAGTTCACCGTCTCGTCGACGGTGACCGCGGGCAAGCTGTCCGATCGGGCCCGCGCGTTCGGCATGCCGGTCGAGGTCGTCGACGGCAATGACGTCCGCGCGGTGCGGTCGGCCGCGAAGGCCGCGGTCGAACGTTGCCGCCGTGGCGAAGGGCCGTCTTACATCGAAACGGTCACCTATCGCATCCACGGACATCTCGAGGCCGAGGACCTGATCCTCGCGGGCGGCAGCTATCGCACCGCCGCCGAGATCGACGCGTGGCGCGCCGAGGACCGTGATCCCGTCTCCCGCTTCCGCGCACTGCTGGCCGAGGAAGGCATTTGCGGCGCCGATCGCTTCGCCGAGCTGGACCAACGCGCGAAGGAAAAGGTCGATGCCGCCGTCACCTTCGCCGAAGCCGGAGAACCCGCCGACACCAAGCTGGTGTTCGAGCTGATGTTTGTCGAACCGAAGGCCTGACCGATGACCCGCAAACGCTATACCCAGGCGATCAACGAAGCGCTCCACGAGGAAATGGGGCGTGATCCCAAGACCATCTTGTTCGGGGAGGACGTAGCGCTGGCCGTGTTCGGCGACACGCGCGGCCTGCTCGACCGCTTCGGCCCCGATCGGGTGCGCAACACACCGATCTGCGAGGCGACGATCGCGGGGATGGCGGTCGGCGCCGCAGCAGCCGGCTACCGAGTGATCATCCACATGCTCTTCTCGAACTTCATCTATACCGGCTTCGATGCGATCGCGAACCAGATGGCCAAGCTGCGCCTGATGACCGGCGGGCAGATCGACCTGCCGATCACGGTGCTCGCCGTCTATGGCGGCGGCGCGTCGCAGGCGGCGCAGCATTCGGACTCCAATCATCCGGTCCTGATGAATCTCGGCGGCATCGACGTGCTGGTGCCCGCCACGCCCGGCGATGCCAAGGGCATGCTGAAGACCGCGATCCGCAACAACCGGCCATCCTTCTTCCTGCAGGCGTCGGGCCTCGGCGCGGTCGGCGGCGACGTGCCGGACGGCGAGCATCTTGTCCCGCTTGGCAAGGCGTCGGTGGCACGCGAGGGGCGCGACGTGACGCTGGTCAATGTCGGGTCGATGATCCGCGCCACCCAGAACGCCGCGAAAAAACTGGCCGAGGCCGGCATCGAGGCGGAGATCGTCGACGTCCGCAGCCTCGTGCCGCTCGACGAGACGACGATCGTGGAATCGGTGCAGCGCACCGGCCGCCTCGTCGTGATCGACGAAGCGCGCGACATGTGCAGCGCCGCCAGCCAGATCGCCGCCGTCGTCGCCGACAAAGGCTTCTCCGCGCTGCGCGCGCCGATCCGCCGCGTCACGGTCAACAACGTCTCGATGCCCTATGCCCCCAATGCGGAGGCCGCGATCTTCCCCAATGCGGACGATATCGTCCGCGCCGCGACCGCCCTGTGCCAGCCGGAGGTCGCCGCAGCATGAAGATCACCCTGAAACTCGCGCGGGTCGGCATGAGCATGCAGGAAGCGACGATCGCCCAATGGTTCAAGCAGCCAGGCGAGAGCTTCGAGGCCGGCGAACCGCTCTATGCGATCGAGACCGACAAGGTCACTCAGGACGTCGAGGCCTCCGCGCCGGGAACGCTGCTCGAGATATTCGTCGAGGAAGGTACCGACGTAGAGGTCGGCACGCCGCTGTGCGTGGTCGACGTGGCGATATGACGATCGTCAACGGCCTGACCGGCTTCGGTCAGCCCGAAACGGGGATCATCCAGACCGCGTTCGTCGTCACAGACATCCGTCGGGCGATCGATGCCTGGCTGGCCGAGGGCGTCGGCCCCTGGTTTCACCAGGAGCGCTGGCGGCCCGAGGGGGCGACCTATCGCGGCGCGTCGTCGACGGCGGAGATATCCGCGGCGCTCTGCTTTTCCGGCCATAGCCAGATCGAGCTTCTCCAACCGCTCGACGATGCGCCCTCGGTCTATCGCGAGATCCTCGATGCGCGAGGCCCGGGTTTCCACCATATCGCGCGCGGCACCGCGGATTATGACGCCGACGTCGCGTGTTATCAGGCGCAGGGCCATGCGCTGGCCTTCGAGACGCTCGTGCCGACCGGCAGCCGCGTCGCCTATCTCGACACGTGCTCGATATTGCCCGGCTTCGTCGAATTGATTGAAACGACCGAAGCCAACGATAATTTTTTCACCGCGATCTACGATGCGGCCAGAGGTTGGGACGGCAGCGCGCCGATCCGATCGTTCGAAAGCCTGATATTCTAACCGGAGAGTTTCGATGTCTTCAGTCAATGCCCAGACCATTCTCGACAAGGCCGAGATCAGCCAGCTGATCGCGTCCTGGGGAATCCTGCGCGACACCTATGTCTGGGACAAGCTGCGCGACTGCTGGACCGATGACGGCACGATGGCGGTCAGCTGGGTCAAGGGCACCGCCGACGAGTTCATCGCGGGCTGCAAGCCGATGTCGGTCGACGTGGATAACAAGATCTCATCACAGCATGTCATCACCGGCTCGGCGGTGGACGTCGCGGGCGACCGCGCGGTCGCCGAGACCCGTATCCTGATCCTCGTCCGGTTGAAGGTGGACGGTATCTGGAGCGACGTCACGGCTGTCGCCCGCTTCCACGACCTGCTGCTGCGCACGGCCAAGGGCTGGAAGATCAAGCAGCGCGTCGCTGTGTTCGACAAGGACAGCATCGCGCCGGTCAATCCCGCCGACCGGCTGGAGCTCGACGAGGCGCGTCTCAATGCCTTCCCCGAAGCCTATCGCTGCTGCGGCTATATGCTGTCGCAGCGGGGCATGCAGATCAACATGGACCTGCCAGCGCCGGGCAGCCCGGCGCTGGCGAAGCTCTATAGCGAGGGCGCCGACTGGCTCGGGGGCAAATGATCGAAGCCGCGGCGCACGATCTGGTCCGCCGCCTGGGACGAGATCATTTCCGCCTCCCGGGCGTCGACGCCCAGCGCGCGCAGCATCAGCATCGAGAATTGCTGCGCGATCGCCGTCGCCATCGACAGGTCGTTGCACAGCAGGATGCGCGCGACCAGCGCCTGGGTGATGCCGAAGATATAGGCGACCCCGGTTTCCAGCACGGGCAACGAATAGCGGCCTTGCGCCAGGCCGAGCTCGAGATCGCCGACCACACCCCGGTTCATGTCGCCGAGGCCGAGATCGTCGAGGATCATCCGCGCGACGAAATGCCCGCCTTCGGGGTCGTCGATCGTTTGGCGTGCATAGACGCACAACGCGCGGGCCGAGCGCCGCGCCGCGTCGGTCTCGCCCTCGTTGACCTGGAAGCAGAGCGCTTCATAGCGGGCGCGGACAGCATGCAATATGTCGGCCAGCAACGCCTGCTTGTCGACAAAATGATTGTAGAAGGTCTGCTTGGACGTGCCCGCCGCCTTGACGATATCGTCGATGCTGACCGCGTCGGAGGGGCCATGGCCGAACAGCGACATGCCGGCCCTGATCAGCGCCTCTCGGGTGCGTACGCGACGCTTGTCGGATGTCGACGCCTTGCGCGCGGTGCCGTTCTGCATCGGAAGTGATTAGGCGGGCGGGGAAATGAAGGCAACGCAGATGAATGAGAATGAAGACCAATCGTCCAAAATCTCCACCGACGCCACAATCGGTGCGCTGATCGAGCAGCAGCGTTTTTCGGCCACGCAGATTCTTGTCGTCGCGCTGGTGTCGGCGGTGCTGGTGCTCGACGGGCTCAATCTTCAGCTGCTCGCCTATTCGCTGCCGGCGATCCTCACCGAATGGGGCGTGACCAAGGTGCAGCTGTCCTCGGCCGTCGGCATGACGATGATCGGCATGGCGATCGGCGCGCTGTTCGGCGGATCGCTGGGCGACCGCTGGGGACGACGGCCCGCGCTGCTCGCCACCATCGCGTTGTTCGCCGCGATGACGCTCGCCTGCGGCCTCGCCCAGAACGTTACCCAGCTGACCGTGCTGCGGCTTTTGAGCGGCCTCGGCTTCGGCGCCTGCTTCCCCAGCGCCGCCGCGCTGGTCGCCGAATGGGTGCCGCGCCGCCGCATCGGTCTGGCGGTCGGGATCATCACCGTCGGCGTACCGCTGGGCGGCATGGCGGGCGCGATGCTGACCGTGCTCATCCTGCCGCACTGGGGCTGGCGGGGCTGCTTCTTCGCCGGCGGGATGCTGCCCGTTCTGATCGGCCTGGCCGCCTTCGTCCTGATGCCGGAATCGCCCGCCTGGCTGTCGCGCCGGGGCGAGCCTGGACGGCCGGACCTCGAACGGCTGGCACGGCGCGCCTGGGGCTGGACGCAGCCTTTGGCGATCGACACGCCGGCCCCGCGCCCGAACGGCGCCCAACGATCCGCCGGGGATCGCCTGCTCGCACGCGCCAACGCCCGCGTGAACATCGGCCTGTGGCTGGCCTTCTTTACCAATATGCTGGTCGCCAACGCCATTCTTGCGTGGGGAACCGCAGCGCTGTCGCAACTGAACATGCCGCTTGCGAGCGCGGTGAGCGCCGCCATACCCTACAACATCGCGTCGATGGCGATGGCGGTGCTCGCGTCGATCCTGTCGGTGCGCCTCGGATCGCGCGGCCTGCTCATCGGCCTGGCGCTGGCCGGCGCGGCGGGCAGCATCTGCGCCGCCATCTTCTCGCCGATGGTCGCCTCGGGAGCCATGTCTCCGCTTCCCGTCCTCGCCGGCTATATCGTGATCGGCGGGGCGATGGGCGGAATCCAGGCGCTGCTGTTCGCGCTCGCGGCCCACGCCTATTCGACCGCCTATCGTTCCTCCGGCGTCGGCGTAGGATCCGCGGTCGGCCGGATCGGCGGGATCGTCAGCGGCTTCGGCGGAGGCGCGATCCTGTCGGTCAGTTCAACCGCGCCCTTCTTCGGCCTCGCGGGCTTCTGCCTGCTGCTCGTCGCGGCCGGGGCGATCGTGATCGACCGGCACATCCAGCCGCGGTAGCCGCTTCAGCCGACCGTCTGCCCCCCGTCAACCGCGATGATCTGGCCGGTGGTGAAGGCCGCGCCCGTCGAGCAGAGCCAGAGCACCGCCGAAGCGATCTCGGATGGCTGCGCGATCCGCCCGACCGGATGATCTTCCGCGATCACCGCGACCGGATCAAGGATACCATTCTGCCGGCCGAGCTCGCCCGAGAACTGGTCGAGCAGCTCGGTCTGGGTGCAGCCGGGCGCGACCGCGTTCACCCTTATGCCCAGCCGCGCATATTCGAGCGCGGCCGATTTCGTCAGCCCGCCCACCGCATGCTTGCTCGCGACATAGGGCGACACGCCGGGGACGCCGACCAGGCCAGTGACCGACGAGATGTTGACGATCGCGCCGCCGCCCTGTTCGAGCATCGCCGCGATCTCGGCCCGCATGCACAGGAAGGTCCCGCGTACATTGGTCCGCATCACCGCCTCGAGATTGTCGAGCTCCTGCAGCCCGACCGGCGCCATCGCCCCGATGATGCCAGCGCTGTTGCACGCGCAGTCGAGCCGGCCGTTGAGATCGAGCGCGGCATCGACGAAGGCCTGGACATGATCCGGATCGGCGACATCGCCAGCGACCGCGACCGCTTTTCGTCCCATCGCCCGCACATCCCGCGCGACCGCCTCGGCCGCATCGCGTCCGCGCGCCGCGATCGCCACATCAGCCCCGGCCGCCGCGAAGGCCAGCGCCACCGCCCGGCCGATGCCCCGGCTGCCCCCCGTCACCAGCGCGGTCTGCCCGTCGAATTCCATATGCCTCTCCTGTCATTCACGACGATGCTAGGAGCAACCGGACCCCACCGCGAGCGCCACCGCACCACCTGCACACAGATACAAGCACATCATACGCGGGCATCCGCCACCCCGCCGGAAAGTCCGGCCTAAGTTCCACTCATGCGCATTCCGGGCAGGGCGCCGCGCGCTTGGTGTCGCTCTGCCGGGGCCGCATGCGAAGCGGAAGGAAAAGCGGTGAGCACGATTGAAACGACAAGAACGGGCCTGTTCCTCGATGAATATGGCCACTTCATCAATGGAGAATGGGTGGCTTCTCAAGGCGGGAGAACCATCGCCCTGTCCAATCCAGCGACAGGCCGCGCGCTGGCGAAGATCCAGGCGGGCAACGCCCGCGACGTTCAGGCGGCGGTCGCCGCTGCGAAGGCCGCCTTCCCGGCATGGTCTCGGAGCAGGATCGAGGAGCGGCAGGAAATCCTGCTGGAGATCGCCCGCCGCTTGAAGGCGCGGTCGGCCGAGTTCGCGCGGATGGAGTCCGCCAACAACGGCAAGACCGTGACCGAGGCGACGATCCACGATCTGCCCGAGGCGATCGGCCAGTTCGAATATTTCTCGGGCGCGGTCTATTCGCTCCATGGCGAGACCCGCGACTATCCCGACCTGATCGGGCTCACCCATCGCGAGCCGATCGGCGTGGTCGCTCAGATCATCCCGTGGAACGTGCCGCTGCTGATGGCGTCGATGAAGCTCGCCCCCGCGCTGGCGGCGGGCTGCACCGTGGTGCTGAAGCCTGCCGAGACGGTCTGCCTGACGGTACTCGAGCTGATCCGCGAGATCGGCGATCTGCTCCCGCCGGGCGTGGTCAACCTCGTCACCGGCTACGGCCAGGATGTCGGCGAGGCGCTGGTGGCCCATCCCGACGTCCGCAAGGTCGCTTTCACCGGATCGACCGCGACCGCGCGCAAGATCATCGAATATGCCGCGCGCAACACCATCCCGCAGACGATGGAGCTGGGCGGCAAGTCAGCCAATATCATCTGCGCCTCCGCCGACCTCGACGAGGCGGCGCGGACGGCGGCGCTGTCGACCGTGTTCAACAAGGGCGAGGTCTGCATGGCCGGCTCGCGCGTGTTCGTCGAGAGGTCGGTGCACGATGCCTTCCTGGAGAAGTTCGTCCGCGAGGTGGACAGCGTCCAGGTCGGCGATCCGTCGCACGCCGAGACCCGGCTGGGCGCGATGTCGTCGCGCGCGCAATATGAGAAGGTGCAGGGCTATTTCGACATCGCGCGCGGCGAAGGCGCGGAGATCGCGACCGGCGGCACCGCCGCCACCGTCGCCGATTTCCCCGACGGATTGTTCCTGAAGCCCACCATCCTCTCGGGCGTCCGCAATGATATGCGGGTGGCGCAGGAGGAGATATTCGGCCCGGTGACCAGCGTTATCGCCTGGGATGACGAAAGCGAGATGCTCCGCCAGGTCAACGACAGCCGCTACGGCCTGGCCGGCGCGGTATGGTCAAACGATCTCAAGCAGGCGCACCGGATCGCCCGCGACATGCAGACCGGCGTGATCTGGGTGAACACCTATTACAACCTGCCACGCGGCATGCCGGTCGGCGGCTACAAGCAGAGCGGTTTCGGTCGTGAGCTGAGCTGGGACATATTGCGCGACTATACGATCACCAAGTCGGTCATCATCCCGCTCTGAGCGCAGTCGGCGACGCCGTCAAAAGGGGGGCTCGCGGCCCCCCTTTCTTTTAGTGGGCGGCCGCCAACCCCCTTCGGCGGAGCACCGCCGGCGCGGTTTCGATCAGCGCGAGGCAGAGCAGGAAACCCACGCCAATACCGCCGATCGCCAGCCAGAAGATGCTCGCTATACCGGCATGGTGCGCGATATAGCCCGCGACGATCGGCGCGACGCCGCCACCGATCAGCTCGGCGACCGCGATCACCACGCCCGACGCCGTCGCGCGCAGGCTGGCCGGCACGGCCTCGACCGACAGCGGCCCGACCGTGGTCGTGAGAAGACCGTAAAGGAAGAAGGCCGCGACGAGCAGCGCGACGAACAGCCGGGTCGTGTCGGCGGGCGAGACGGCGAGCGCATAGAGCCCGGCGATCGTGAACAGCGCGGTGACGAGCATGGTCGGCTTGCGGCCGATACGGTCCGAGATCGCAGGAGCCGCCACCGACCCGAACACCGCACCGAAACCCATCGCCGACATCACATAGCCCATCTGCTCGAGGCTGAGGTGCAGATGGTCGACCAGATAGCTGGGCAGGAAAGCCGTCAGCACGATCAGGCAATTCAGCCAGCACAGCATCCCGCCCGACGCGACCAGCACGTTGCGGTATTTGAGCAGCTCCCGGATCGACGCGACGATCGGCCGGGCAGACTCGACGGGCCCTTCCCTCGCTGGCTCGCGCAGTGTGCGATGGACCAGATAGGCGACGATCAGGCCGGGCACCGCGACGATCAGGAAAATCCAGCGCCAGTTGATCACCGGCATCAGCTGGGTCACCAGCACCGGCGCAAGCCCGAGGCCAAGCAACGGTGCCATCATCTGTTGCAGACCAAGGCCAAGGCCATGCCGATCGGGCCGGGCCGCCTCCAGCGTCGCGGCAATGCTGGGCGGAACATAGGCCCCTTCCGCCGTTCCCATGATCGCGCGGATCAGGATGAGCGACAGCGCGCCGGTAGCAAGTCCGCTGAACCCGACCAGCACCGAAAAGCCGACCATCGAGGCCACGAGCACGGTCCGGCGGCCGAAACGATCGGCCAGATTGCCCATCAGCAGCGCCGCCAGCCCCCAGGTCAGCGCCAGCGCGCCGGTGATGTCGCCG
>SCUQ01000460.1 GCA_004297635.1 Rhizorhabdus sp.
GCGGGCACCTGGAGCTTGATATAGCCCGTGATCTTCTTTGCCATGTTTCACTCTCTTTCAAGTTTAGCGGTCCATGCGGCTTTCCCGAAGGTCGGCCTCCCGCAATGTGCGTGCCTGAAAGGCACATTCCGGTTTGAGCCGGAACCTCTTAAATTACTTGACCCGCTCGACCTGCTCGAACTCGAGCTCGACCGGGGTCGCGCGGCCGAAGATCGACACCGAGACCTTGACGCGGCTGCGGTCGAAGTCGAGCTCCTCGACGACGCCGTTGAAGCTCGCGAACGGGCCGTCGAGCACCTTGACCTGATCGCCGATCTCGTAATCGACCTTGAGCTTGGCCTTGGGAGCGGCCGCGGCGGCCTCCTCCTTGGTGTTCAGGATACGTGCGGCCTCGGCCTCGCTGATCGGCTGCGGCTTGCCCATCGAACCCAGGAAGCCCGTCACCTTCGGCGTGTTCTTCACCAGGTGATAGACGTCGTCGTTCATGTTGAGCTTCGCCAGCACATAGCCGGGGAAGAATTTCCGGTCCGACGTGATCTTCTTGCCGCGGCGGACCTCGGTGATCTTCTCGGTGGGCACCTCGACCGATTCGACGAGCTGTTCCAGGCCCATGCGCGCGGCATCGGCCAGGATCTGCTCCTTGACCTTGTTTTCGAAGCCCGAATAGGCGTGAATGATGTACCAGCGCGCCATGAACGCCAACGTCTCCGTATTAGCCGAGCAGCGACAGCAGGAACTTCACGACCATCGCGAAGAACTGGTCGAGGCCGAAGAAGAAGATGCCGAGCAGCAGGGTCATGATTCCCACCATGATGGTGGTCGTCACGGTTTCCTTGCGCGACGGCCAGACGACCTTCGCGGTTTCGGCCTTTACCTGCCGGATGAACTCGCCCGGTGAAGTCTTCGCCACGTCCTCAGCCTATCCTGCCGGATTCGCATCCGGGAAAAATCACTCAAACAGCGACAAGAGGCCATAGTCCGCTGGCTCGGCCTTTCGGCCGGCGGACCTGACCTCTTAACGCTTCTCGACCCCTTCGGCCTTACCCTACCAGAAGATGGCAGGAGTGGAGGGACTCGAACCCACGGCCCTCGGTTTTGGAGACCGATGCTCTACCAACTGAGCTACACTCCTCCGGGCCCGAGACGGGGGCACATAGCGGGGGGGGCATGCGAGTGCAAGGGGTTGGTGCAACGATCGGCTCTCGCGGACACCCCACCGGCCGGCACGCTATTTGACGAACAGCATGCCGCCCGAATCGATATCCCAATAGGCGCCGCCCGCGCCATTGGTGCGGAACGCGATCGGCACGCTCATCCGGTGGCCGCAGGGCTGGAAGGTCCACAGCTCGTTCCACGATCCCTTCAGCCGGATGCCATATTGGCTGGGCCCGAAATCGGCGCTGGTGCCCGTGACCCTGACGGCGGTCGGGGTCAGGTCGGCGGGCTTGCAGGCAGGGTCGGCGCGGCTCAGCCGCGCGGACACCGCGCTGACCGTTGCCCGCAGCACCTCGCGCGACAGGGTCGGCCAGGCCAGGCTCTCGCCCTGGCCGGCGAAAATGCCCTGCAGCGCCTGGCCATCGGCCGCGCGCAGCAGCATGATCCGGGTCGGATCGGCCGGCGGGCAGCCATCGAGCCGGACCGACGTCAGCCAGCCATTCTCGATCTGCCCCTTCACGATCAGCCCGGTGATCATGCCGTCGAGCGTGATCGGTTCGAGCCTGCCGATGCTGATGCCGGTCGGCTTGCAGCGGCCCCGCCGCTCGATGTCGGCGGCCACCGCGATGCTGACCGCGCGGGCCAGCGGTTCGCCATCGGGGACCGGCTTGCGGTTGATCGCCTCGATGTCGCGGCGGAACTGTTCAGGATCGCCGAGCGGATCGAGCGGGAGCGCGTGGGCGGCGGTCGCCAGCGCGGCCGACAACAGGACGATGGTGTGCAGCCGCCTGATCATGACGCGATCCTAGCCGGAAGAGGCGCGTGGGGAGAGGCCGCTCGTCACTGGCTCACGCCGCGATGTCGTAGCCCTGGATTTCGCCGGAAAGATAGAGGTTGCGCGCCTTGGCACGGCTGAGCTTGCCCGAGCTGGTCTTGGGCAGGGTCCGCGGCGGCACCAGTTCGACCACGCAATGCATGCCGGTGATCGAGCGGACCTTTTCGCGGATCTGGTCCCGCAGGCGGGCGCGTTCGGCCGGGTCCGACGTACGGCACTGGACGAGCACGGCGGGGGTCTCCTCCCCGCCCGGCGTGGTGATCGCGAAGGCGGCGATGTCGCCCGCCTTGAAGCCCGGCAGCTGCTCCACGGCCCATTCGATATCCTGGGGCCAGTGGTTCTTGCCGTTGATGATGATCATGTCCTTCGCCCGGCCGACGATGTAGATATAGCCGTTCGAGATATAGGCCATGTCGCCGCTGTCGAGCCAGCCGTCGACCATGCAGGCGGCGGTCGCCTCCTCGTCGCGGAAATAGCCGGTCATGATCGATGGACCCTTGGCCCACAGCTTGCCGATCATCTTCTCGGGCAGCACCGATCCGTCCTCGTCGCGGATCTCGACCGCCATGTCGCGCACCGGCTTGCCGCAGTTCACCACGGCGCGGAACCGGCGCGGCCGATCCTTGTTGTGGTCGCCACCCGACAGCTGGGTCTCCTCGACCAGCTCGACGACGATCCCCTCGCCCGGCGGCATGATCGACACCGCCAGGGTCGCCTCGGCCAGGCCGTAGCTCGGCAGGAAGGCGGAGGCCTTGAACCCGGCCTCGGAGAAGGCGTCGACGAAGGCCTGCATCACATCGGGGCGGATCATGTCGGCGCCGTTGCCGGCAAGGCGCCAGCGCGACAGATCGAACCGGTCCGACGCCTTGGTCTGGCTCGACATGCGGCGTGCGCAGATGTCGTAGCCGAAGGTCGGCGAATAGCTGATCGAGCTGCCCTCGTTGCGGCTGATCATATCCAGCCAGGCGAGCGGGCGCCGCGCGAAATCCTCGGTCTTGAGATAGTCGACCGAGACCTGGTTCGCGACCGGCGACAGCAGGCAGCCGACCAGGCCCATGTCATGATACCAGGGCAGCCAGCTGATGCAGCGATCATCGGCATCCAGCTTCATGCCGTGCGAGTGCGCGGCGAGATTGTTGAGCAGCGCGCCATGGGTGACGGCGACGCCGTGCGGGAAGCGGGTCGAGCCGCTCGAATATTGCAGATAGGCGATGTCGTCCGCCGACGCCTGCGGCAGGATCGCGTCGATCGCCTCGCGCGCTTCGAACGCCTCGTAGCTCAGCCCCTCGACACCCAGCTGGGCGGCGGCGGCGGCGGCCATCTCGGCGATCTCCTCCGGGAAGAACAGCAGCTTCGGGTCCGAGCTGGAGAGCTGCACCACGAGCTGATCGATATAGCTGTCCTTGCCGCCGAACGAGGTGGGCAGCGGCAGCGGCACCGGCCAGGCACCCGCATAGACCGCGCCGAAGAACAGCGCCGCGAAATGAGCTCCGGTTTCGGCGATCAGCGCGATGCGATCCCCGGGACGAATGCCGGCGGCGATCAGGCGGCCGGCATTGGCCAGCGAATCGGCACGCAGCCGGGAATAGGGATAAGGCTGGGTCAGCGATCCGCGGGCATCGTGGAAATTCAGGCCGCGGACGCCTGTGGCGGCATAGTCCAGCGCCGCTCCGAGGGTCTCGAAATCGGCGAAACGGCGCGGCAGCGCGTCCACTGTCGGCGTCGGCACCAATGCCATTATCCTGTCATTCCCTTGCATATCTTCTGCGGCATTTGTCCGGCTCGGCATCGATCCGCCTCCCTCTGGGCGGCGAGGACCGCCCGGCAGCCTTGCTCATCCGGCCAGCCTTGGCGGAGGGGCGCGTTCAAAATCCGGCCCGACTGTGGCACAATCATGGCGCATGCCCCGCGACACATCCCGACCGGCCATAGCCTATGACGCCGCCAGCCTCGATCGGGCGGCGCTCGACTATGCCGCGCGCTACGCGACGACGCGGGCCAAACTGGCCGCCTATCTGCGCCGCAAACTGCGTGAACGCGGCTGGGCGGGCGAGGGGCCGCCGCCCGTCGAAGCGCTGGTCTCGCGCTTTGCCGAGCGCGGCTATGTCGACGACCGCGCTTTCGCCGTCGCGCGGACCGACGCGCTGCTGCGGCGCGGCTATGGCGCGCGGCGGATCGGAACCGCGCTGCGCGCCGCCGGGATCGATGCCGATACCGCCGGCGATCTGCGCGAACGAATCGACGACGAAGCCGAGGCCGCGGCGCTGCGCTTCGCCCGGCGTCGCCGTATCGGCCCCTATGCGGATCTGCCCGCCGGCACCGCCGCCGATCCCGCACAGAAGCGCCGCTGGATCGCGACGATGGCCCGCGCCGGCCATCCGATCGACCTTGTCCTCAAATTGCTCGACGCCGGGATCGACGAAATCGAAAATGAACCGTAACGTGTAACGCGGGGAGCACTGGCCCGCGGAATCGGAATAGCTTCGTTTCAGCGGTGCCATGTGCTAGAAGCCTATGGCTTGCAGCGGGTGTCTCGACGATGAATGAAAAGTCTGTAACGTTGCGCGACGTCAGCTTGGACAGCGGGCAGGAACGCGTATCGATGTCTACAGGCGAACCTGCCGAGACTGTTGTGGGGGCGGTCAAGTGGTTCGATGCCACCCGGGGTTTCGGCTTCATTGCCACCGATGGCGACAAGGGCGACGTCCTCGTCCACTTTTCCGTATTGCGTGATCATGGCCGCCGCACCCTGCCCGAAGGCGCGCGCATCGCATGCGAGGTGGTGGCGCGCGACCGCGGCTTGCAGGCCCGCCGCATCCTGGCGATCGACCTGTCGACCGCGACCGGCCCCGATCCCGACCTGATCGCCAAGCGCAACGCCGACCGGGTCGATCCAATCCAGCTGGTCGACGATGCCGGAGAGCCCGAGCCCGTCATCGTCAAATGGTTCAACCGGCTGAAAGGCTATGGCTTTCTGGTCCGCGAGGGCGATACCCAGGACATCTTCATCCATATGGAGACGGTCCGCCGAGCCGGCCTGTCCGACCTCGTCCCCGAGATGCGGATGCAGGCGCGGATCGCCGATGGCCGCAAAGGTCCGCTCGCGGTCGAGCTGATCAGCGACTGACATGATGTCGTCGTCACGCCTGTTCGGCGCCGCCTTCTGCGCGGCGCTTGCCGTCTCCGGCTGCGCGCCGGCCCCGGCCCGCTCGGCCGACAGCCAGGCCGAGGCGCCTGCCCTGGTGCCGCTGACGATCCGGACCGCGAAAGGCGCGGTCGCCTACAAGGTGGAGGTCGCCCGCACCGCACAGGAGCAGGCACGCGGCCTGATGTACCGCACCAGCCTGCCCGATCATGGCGGGATGATCTTCCCGATG
>SCUQ01000461.1 GCA_004297635.1 Rhizorhabdus sp.
CGCCGATCGTGTACGCAGCCAACGCCAGCTCTGGGCGGCCAGCGGCAGCAGCCATGACCGGGTCATCGCGCTGCTGCGGATCCTGCTGCCCGCCGCCATCGGCGTGCTGGTCGTACTGCTCGCGCTGGCGCCGCTGACGGTCGGCCGCGACATCAGCTTCGTGCTGTCCAAGGATCGGGTCGAGGTCGCGCGGGAACGGATGCGGGTCAGCGCGGCCACCTATCGCGGCCAGGATTCCAAGGGTCAGCCTTTCCAGCTCACCGCGGGTTCGGCGGTGCAGGTCAGCTCGCGCGACGCGGTGGTGCGGCTCAAGACGCTGGCGGCGCAGATCCAGCTGCCCGAAGGTCCGGCACGGATCATCGCCGGACAGGGCCGCTACGACATGGACAGCGAGAAGGTCGCGATCGACGGCCCGGTCCGCTTCCGTTCGGCCGACGGCTATAATATCGATACCCGCGACGTCGGGATCGATCTCAAGACCCGGCAGGTGGCGAGCGAGGGGCCGGTCGACGGCCGCATGAACATCGGCCGCTTCTCGGGCGACCGCTTCACCGCCGACCTGAACAAGCGGGTCGTGGTGCTCGAAGGCCGTGCCCGCTTGCATATCGATCAGCGGCAGGCCAGAGCAGCGCCCCGTAGGCCCGGAGTCGGAGGATGAGCGTAATGAAGCGTGGCGTGCTGGCGAAGGCATTGCTGGGTGTTGCGCTGGCCATGGCGACGGCGGCCGCCGCGCAGACGGTCAATTCGCTCAAGAACCATAATTCGAATCTGCCTGTCGATTTCGCCGCCGATCGGATCGAGCTGCAGGACCGTGCCGATCGCGCGGTGCTGACCGGCAATGTCGAGGTCAACCAGGGCGATATGAAGCTGCGCGCCGCGCGCGTCACCATCGCCTATTCGGGCGGGGACCAGACCCAGGTCAACCGGATGGATGCATCGGGCGGGGTGGTGCTGACCACCGCGAGCGAGACGGCGCGGTCCTCCTATGCCATCTATGATCTGCGGACCCGGCTGGTGACGATGATCGGCAATGTCGTGATCAGCCGCGCCGGCAAGGGCGAGACCCGCGGCAACCGGCTGGTGCTCAACATGAACAGCGGCCAGGCCAGCCTCAATGGCGGTGGTGCCGGCGGCCGGGTGACGGGCCGCTTCACGCCGCCACCGCGTCCGGCGGGGCCGTCGAAGAACTGAGGGCCTTCCTGAAAAGACCGTCATGCTGAACGCGTTTCAGCATCCACCCGTCAACGGGAGGATTGGAACGGGCGGAAGAGTGGACCCTGAAACAAGTTGGGGTTTATCCCCTTTGGACAAGTACGCCTAAATCTGGTACAGCGGCCTCCGTTGCAACATGCGGAGGGATTAATGGCAAGCAAATCGGAAGAGCCAACACCGTCGAAATCCGAACCAGACGGACACGACGAGGCGGGGGCGCGGCAGGTGTCGTCATTTTTTGCCGATCGATTTTACATCGAGTTCGGCGGCCGTGTCCGAATAGCGTTCGGAGAAACGGTCGCCGACGGCAAGAGGTATCATTCGGCCGTTTCGTTACTTCCGGCGGATGCAATCGAGTTGGCAACGCTCATATTGCGGCTCTCTGGCGCCAAGGTGGAAATGAGGACGGAGGAGCCATCAGATGGCACCGCCTAGCTCCGCCTCGGGCGGTTCTGGAAGCGCCCGTTCTAGCGCAGCCGGCGGCGGTTCGCGGTCAAGCCGCGCCAAGCCGGGGATTCTCACTGTGAGCGGCGGGCGTCGGGAATTGAAGGGCTACACCGTGACTGGCGACGAGTTGCTCGCGCTGGGCGCCGTCCAAGGGATGACCGCTCTTGCATTCGCCCTGGCAGGTTCATTCTTCGGTTTCTGGCTGAGCACAAAACAGGCAATCGAGCTTGCCGGTCGAGACACTTCGATTGCCTCAAAAGCACAGTGGCTAGCGTACGGAGACGTTGGTTTTTGGGGAGGCATCACCCTAGCGGCGCTCGGCGTTGGTCTATTTGGATACAGCGGATGGCGCGCCTTTAAGATAATGCGGGATACGATCCATGACTGAACAAACTGGCGCCGATAAGCGCTTCGACCGCCTGCTCAAGCAAATGGTGCAGGGGAACGCCCCTAGCGAAAAGAAACCATCAGGCGGTCCAGCATCAGATGCGGAACGTGACGCATGTTCCAGCGGTACTCGAACTCGCCAAGGTACTTCGAAAGGTGCTTCCCGCTGACATGAATGTGCGTGCCGTTGATCCCGCGCTTCAACTGCGCCCAAAAGCCTTCGATGCTGTTCACGCCAGCGCCGCTCTTGGTCGCGTACTGCCCCGCCTTGTGGTTGACGGTGACGTGACGGTAGCCGTTGAGCCCCAAGTCCTTGTAGCCGCCGAACTCGTCGGTATGGACGGTCGTACCGGGCAGAACGTGCGAGTTGATCAGGCCATGCATCGCGGCCTTGTGACGACCCTTCACGACGCGGGTGATCAGTTCCCCCTCGCGCTCCAACATGCCAACGACGACGGTCTTGTTGCCCTTGTAGCCGGAGCCCATGCCGGACACCGAACCGCCAACCAGCGTCTCGTCGATCTCAACGATGGAGCCGGGGCCGCCAAGCGGATCGTCGCTGTCGAGCGAGGCCATGTACTTGCGGATTTCATGGCACATGCGCCACGCGGTTTTGTAGGTTACGCCAAGCTGGCGCTCGACCTCTTTGGCCGCCACGCCGTTCCGCGAAGCGCAGAACTGGAACATGACAAAGAACCAATCGCGCAGCGGCGTGCGGGTGCGGTCGAACGGCGTGCCAGCGGTCGGATAGACCTGATAGCCGCAATGCTCGCACGCATAGGAGCGGCGGGCCTTCACGCGGTAGAACTTGGCTTCACGGCCACAGCCTTCGCAATCCAGGCGCTCGCCAAAGCGGGTGCGCATCAGATGATCGAGGCAGCTATCCTCAGTCGGAAAGCGGTCCTGAAAGTCGCGGAGGGTGAGAGATTTCTTAGCCATGCATGTTGTATGGCATACCCGATTACTTGTTTCAAGGGGATAATCGCCAAACAAGTTCAGGGTGACGATGTGGGGAGGATGGCGGCGCCTCCATCCGACCGTCTCATTTCAGCAACTTGCCGCCCGCGAAATCGCCATGCACGAAGCTTGCCAGTTTCCTTGGGAGCCGGCTTTCGCTAATCACTCCACCCAGAACATACCCGCAGGACCACGGCCCATGAACGACACAACCACGCTTGAACGCCCGGCCGGTCCCGATGGGACGGGTGTCGTGCGCGGCCTGTCGGTCGTCTCGATCGCCAAGACCTACGACAAGCGTCAGGTGCTGAGCGACATCTCGCTGGATGTCGCGCGCGGCGAGGTGGTCGGGCTGCTCGGTCCCAACGGCGCGGGCAAAACGACCTGCTTCTATTCGGTGATGGGCCTCGTCCGGCCCGATGCCGGGCGCATCCTGCTCGACGGCGACGACATCACCACCCTGCCGATGTACCGCCGGGCCATCCTCGGCCTCGGCTATCTGCCGCAGGAAACGTCGATCTTCCGTGGTCTGACCGTCAGCCAGAATATTTTGGCGGTGCTCGAGCTGGTCGAACCCGACAAGGCGCAGCGCGCCGCCAAGCTCGATTCGCTGCTCCAGGAATTCCACCTCGCCCATTTGCGCGACTCGGCGGCGATGGCGTTGTCGGGCGGCGAGCGCCGCCGCTGCGAGATCGCCCGCGCGCTGGCGGCCGATCCGTCGATCATGCTGCTCGACGAACCTTTCGCCGGAATCGATCCGATCTCGATCGCCGACATCCGCGAACTGGTGCGCGACCTGAAGAGCCGCGACATCGGCGTGCTGATCACCGACCATAATGTCCGCGAGACGCTCGACATCGTCGATCGCGCTTGCATCATCTATGATGGCAAGGTGCTGTTCCAGGGCAGCCCGGCCGCGCTGGTCGCCGATCCGAATGTGCGCCGGCTTTACCTCGGCGAGGGCTTCTCGCTCTGACGATGGCGCACAAAGCCACATCGGGATCACACACACCGCATCGGCGCGATATTGCCGTCATGCCGACCTTGGTTCGGCATCCACCCATCATCCTGACCGTCCGCTGCCGTGGCACGATGGCTGCTGAAACAAGTTCGGCATGACGATGACGGGTGATCAGCGGCAATGCCGGAACATGAGCTAGGCCCATGGCGCTCGGCCCTCGCCTAGACCTTCGGCAGAGCCAGTCGCTGGTGATGACGCCGCAGCTTCAGCAGGCGATCAAGCTGCTGGCGCTGTCCAATCTCGAGGTCGAGGCCTTCATCGCCGAGGAGATCGAGAAGAACCCGCTGCTCGAAGGGGGCGCGGTCGAGGCGCCCGAACTGGATGACCGCCCCGGCGAGCCCGACGATTTCGATGGCGACGGCTTCGATGGGGAGGACTTCGAGGCTGGCCCGACCGCCGACCGGCTGATCGAGACCGGCGACGCCCAGGCCGATGCGCCGCTCGATGCCGATTATGATGCAGAGACCTTTCACCATGACAGCCCCGCCGATGCCGCGCGCGGGCCGGAGGGCGGGCTTGGCATGGAGGGTGCCGGCGGCGACCCGGGCGAGGCACGCGACCTCGACGACTATGCGACCGCCACGCTGTCGCTCCACGACCATCTCGTCGCGCAGGCGGGGGAGCTGCTCTCGGGGGGCGACATGCGCATCGCCGCCCGGATCATCGACCTGATCGACGAGGCCGGATATTTCGGGGGGGACACCGTCGAGCTGGCGCAGGCGCTCGACGTTCCGCTTTATGATGTCGAGCGGGTTCTGGGCGTCGTCCAGACGCTTGATCCGAGCGGGGTTGGGGCCCGGTCGCTCGCCGAATGCATCGCGCTCCAGGCGCGGGAAGCCGACCGGTACGATCCGGCGATGGCGAAGCTGATCGACAATCTCGATCTGCTCGCGCGCGGAGCGATCCCGCAGCTGCGCCGGCTGTGCGGGGTCGACGAGGAGGATATGGCGGACATGATCCGCGAGCTGCGCGGATATGATCCCAAGCCGGGGCTCCGCTTCGGCGGCGAGCCGGCGGCCCCGGTCACGCCCGATATCTTCGTGCGGCGCACCGGCAATGGCTGGGCGGTCGAACTCAACAGCGCCACCCTGCCCCGGCTGCTGGTCAACCGGACCTATTATAGCGAGCTTTCGAGTGGGCCGCAGGACAAGGCGAGCAAGGCCTGGCTATCCGAATGCCTCGCCTCGGCCAACTGGCTGGTCAAGGCGCTCGATCAGCGCGCGCGCACCATCGTCAGGGTCTCCCAGGAGATCGTGAAGCAGCAGGAGGCCTTCTTCCTTCACGGCGTCGAATATCTGCGGCCGCTCACGCTCAAGGCGGTCGCCGATGCGATCGGCATGCATGAATCGACGATCAGCCGGGTCACGTCGAACAAATATCTGATGTGCGAGCGCGGGCTCCACGAGCTCAAATATTTCTTCACGAGCGGGGTGGCCGCCGCCGATGGCGGCGATGCCGTCTCGGCCGAGGCGGTGAAGAGCCAGATCGCCAAGCTGATCGCCGCCGAGGGCGACGATATCCTGTCCGACGACAAGCTGGTGGAGCTGCTCAGGGACAAGGGCTTCGACCTCGCCCGCCGCACCGTCGCCAAATATCGCGAGGCGATCGGCCTTGGTTCATCGGTACAGCGGCGCCGGCAACGGGCGATGAAGGCGGCCTGACCCGCGATCAGCGGGCTAGTCCAAAGCGGCCCTGACCTTGTCGAGCTTGACGACGACATGGTGCGTTTGCGGCGTGGGATCGGCCTGGCGGCCGCTCGGCAACGCCATGATCGGGCCGGCTACGAGCAAGGCTGTTCCGATCGCCCAATAGAGTTTCATCGCTATAGTCCCAGCTGTGTGTGGAGCCGGAAACGCACAATGGCGATTTGGTTTCCAGCCACCGCACCCTGTCGTCGGCACGACGCGGAAGGGAACGACGCTCAGCTCGGGATCAGCAGCCCCGCCAGCGCCGCCGACATCAGATTGGCCAGGCTGCCGGCGACCAGTGCCTTGAGGCCCAGCCGGGCGATGACCGGCCGCTGGTTGGGCGCCAGGCTGCCCGTCGCCGCCATCTGGATCGCGATCGACGAGAAATTGGCGAAACCGCACAGCGCGAAGGTGATCACGGCGGCGCTGTGCGCGCTCAGCGTGTCCTTGATCTGCCCCAGATGGATATAGGCGACGAACTCGTTGAGGACGACCTTCTCGCCAAACAGGCCGCCCGCGATCCCGGCCTGTTCCCACGGGATGTTGAGCAGATACATGACCGGCGCGAACAGCAGGCCGAGCAGCTGCTGGAAGCTGATGTCTGGATAGCCGAACCAGCCGCCGGCAACGGCGAGCAGCCCGTTCGCCATCGCGACCAGGCCGACAAAGGCGAGCACCATCGCCCCCACCGCCACCGCGATCGCGACACCGGTCTGCGCGCCGACCGACGCCGCCATGATCAGGTTGGCGGGCCGTTCCTCGGCTTCATGCGCCTCGGCGATCGCGATCACCTCGTCCTCGGGATGGTCGCCGAGCGGCAGCTGGCCATCGGGCGAGGGCGGATCGGGCATGATGATCTTGGCCATCAGCAGCGCGCCGGGCGCCGCCATGAAGCTGGCGGCAAGCAGCAGATCGATGCTGATCCCCATCGAGGCATAGGCGGCGAGGATCGTCCCCGCCACCCCGGCCATGCCCGACGTCATCACCGCGAACAGCTGGTGCGGCGCCAGCCCGGCCAGATAGGGACGGATGACGAGCGGCGATTCGCTCTGGCCGACGAAGATGTTGGCTGCCGCGCACAGCGATTCAACCTTCGATACGCCGATCACCTTCTCGATCGCGCCGCCGACCCAGCGGATCACGAGCTGCATGACGCCGAGATAATAGAGGATCGAGACCAGTGAGGCGAAGAAGATGATCACCGGCAGGGCCGCGATCGCGAAGCTTGTGCCGCCGATCTCCGGCTTGACCAGCGGGCCGAGCAGGAAATTGGTGCCGACCTGGGCATAGCCCAGCAGGCTGGACACCCCCGCCGACATCCCCGCCAGTGCCGCCTTGCCCCAGGGCACGTAGAGGACCATCACCGCGATCCCGGCCTGAAGCGCGAAGGCGGCGCCCACCACCCGCAGCCGGATCGCCTTCCGGTCGGACGACAGCGCGATCGCGACGAGCAGGATCAGCGCAATGCCGGCCAGGCCGGTCAGCAATTTCGTCATGCGCAGAATTCCCCCGGAGAGCGGGCTGATGCCGGTCTGAGCCACAGAATGGCGCGCGTCGCGCGAGCGTCAAGCGCTCTTTCGCCGCCGCAATAAAGCCGATAGCAATCCAACCATGACAGCCCCCGCTCCCAGCTCGCCGATCGCCAGCCGCTCGCTCTTCATCTTCTCGCTTTTCTATGGCGGCATGGTCTGCATCGCCGGCGTGCTCGGGGTGAAGCAGGTCGCGTTCGGGCCGCTCGCGGTCGAGGCGGGCATCTTCGCCTTCCTGCTGCTCGTCGTGATGTCGAGCGCGATCGCCGAGCTGCACGGCCGTGCCACCGCCGATGCGCTGGTGCGCTGGGGCTTTCTGCCGCTGATCGTCTCGGCGCTGCTGATCCAGCTGGTGCTGGCGCTGCCGACCGATCCGGGCATGTACCCGCCCGCGGTCAATGCCTTCCCGATCGTGGTGGGGCAGAGCGCCCGGATGATGATCGCCGGGCTGATCTCCTATGGCCTGTCGCAGACGCTGAACGTGCTGATCTTCGACCGGCTGCGCGGCAGCGGTGCGGGGCGCCTGCTCTGGCTGCGCGGCATGATCGCCAGCGTGATCAGCCAGATATTCGATACGGTGCTGTTCATCACGATCAGCTTCTATGGCGAGCGCGAGATACTCGGCCTGATGGGGGGGCAGATGGCGACCAAGGTGGTCCTGTCGGTGATCCTGGTGCCGCCGCTGATCACGGCTTTCGTGGCGCTGGGCAGGCGGCTGGACGCGCGGCGCTGATCGGTCCGGCGCCGCGCGGCGCGCGCCGGCTTCAGCCCGTCGCGGCTTTCCCCCGCAGGGCGAACAGCATCCCCCCCAGCGCGAGCACCGCGCCGGCCGCCGCGACCGGAGTCCAGCGATAGTCCTCGAGCAGGGTAGAGAAGCCCATCGCGACGATCGGCACCATCACGCTGGAATAGGCCGCGCGCGCCGGGCCGATCGCGCGCATCACATAGAGGTAGAGCGGAAAGGTGATCGCCGACCCGAACAGCGCGAGATAGACGACGGCCAGCCAGTAGGCGGGCCGGAAATCGAGATCGGGCCATCCCGAGCCTGCCAGCGCCACCGCCATATTGGCCACCGCCGCCAGCCCCATCGCCCAGACCAGCAGCGCCGCCCATGGAAGATGCCGGACACGCGGGCTGGCCTGCAGCACATTGCCGACCGACGCCGACAGGGTGGCGCACAGCGACAGGCCGATGCCCAGCGCGGCGTTTCCCCCCTCCGTCGCCGCCACGGCGATCTCGTGGCGGAACAGCAGCGCCATGCCGATCCCGGCGAGCGCCGCGCCGACGATGAAGGCGCCACCGACCCGGTGGCCCAGGAAAATCCGGCCGAGAATGGCATTGGGAATGATGAGCAGCGCGAAGACCATCGCCACCAGACCGGAGGTGATGAAGCCTTCGGCATGATAGAGGAACAGGAAGTTGAGCATGAACTGCGTCAGGCCGATCATCGCGATCAGCGGCAGGTCGGTCCGCCGGATCCGCAGGGACATACCCAGCCAGCGCGCATAGAGCGCCATCGCCAGCGCGGCGATGGTGAAGCGGAAGGCGATCGACCAGGCCGGCGCGGTAACGCCGAGCTGGTAGCGGATCGCGGTCCAGGTCGATCCCCAGATCAGCACGGACAGGACCAGCGCGGCCAGGATGCGGGGCGACAGATCGCCGCCCGGCGAGGCTGCGCTCATAGCGCGGCGATCGCCCTCGCCAGCGCCTCGACATCGGATGCCGGCTGGTCCCAGCTGCACACCAGCCGCGCCACGCCGGGCGCCCAGTCGTAGAAGAGGAAGCCCTGCCCCCGCAGCGCCGCGGCTTCCGCCTGGGTCAGGCGAAGGAATATCTCATTGGCTTCGACCGGATAGAGCAGCCGTCCGCCCGCGGCATTGGCAATATGCGCCGCGGCTGCATTGGCGGCATGGGCATTGCGCAGCCACACGTCCGCTTCGAGCATCGCCAGCAGCTGCGCGGCGGCGAAGCGCCCCTTCGACAGCAGGTGGCCTGCCCGCTTGCGGCGATAACGGGTCGCATCGGCCAGTTCGGGGCGAAAGAAGATCAGCGCCTCGGTGGACATGCCGCCATTTTTGATGAAGCCGAAGCTCAGCGCGTCGACCCCGCCCTTCCAGCTGAGATCGGCCGGTGTACAGCCGAGCGCGGCCACCGCATTGGCGAAGCGCGCGCCATCCATGTGCAGGCCCCAGCCCCGCGCCCTGGCCAGTGCGCCGAGCGCGGCGACCTCGTCCGGCGCATAAACCAGACCATATTCGGTCGCGTTGGTGATCGACAGCGCCGCCGGCTGGGTCTGATGGACATCGGTGCGGATCGAATCGGCGAAGGCGGCGATATCGGCGGGATCGAGCTTCGCGCCCGGCCCGCCGGTCAGCATCAGCTTGGCGCCGCCGGTGTAGAATTCGGGGGCGCCGCATTCGTCGCGCTGGATATGCGCGTCCTCATGGCAGATGACCGCCTGGTGGCCCTGCACCATTGCGGCGAGCGCAAGCCCGTTGGCGGCCGTGCCGCTCGACACCCAGAGCGCCGCGACCTCGGTGCCGAACAGCTCGGAAAAGGCGGCGTCGAGCCGGCGGCTCAGCGCATCGCCGTCATAGCCGTCGTCGGGCCGGTTGGCGGCAACGAGCGCCGCCATCACCTCTGGGCAGACATGGGCGGCATTGTCGGACAGGAAGCGCATCCGGCGAGGATACAGTGGCTCGCGGCGGCGAAGTCAATCTTTCAGGCTGATGCCCGCCCCCTGACCGCCCGGCGGCAGCACCGCCAGGTCGAGCGTGCGCCCGGCGAGTCCGGTGTCGCGGAACACCGGGGCGAGCAGCCGTTCGACCTCGCCCTGACCAAATGTGGTCCGGATATCGAGATACCAGGAAAGCCCGTCGCGCCCCGGCCATTGCGCCAGGGCGAGCCAGGCGCCGGTGATCCGCGCTTCGGCCGCAAGCGCCGCGCGCAGGCCGGCGATCAGCGCCGCGGGCGGTTCGGTCGGGGTGCCCAGCAGCGGATGGGCGCCCTGCTCGCGGCGGCGGTGGACCGGCCGGCCGAGCAGCAGCGCGCAATCCGCCGCCGTCCAGTGGACGCTGTAGCCCAGGCCGGGATTGAGCATCGCGCCGCGATCGGCGGCCAGCGCGATCAGCTGCGCCCCGTCGGCGGCGAAGAAGCCAGGGCCATTGCCGAGCGCCTCGATCACCCGCGTCTGCGCGCTGAACAGGGCGGGTATGCGGCGGCCGTCCGGCCCGGCCAGGTCGAACAGGCGCGGCTGGCCCACGGTCGCGGGGAGCGACATGCCGCGCGAGGCCGGCAGGTCGGGGCTGGCGGCGAACAGGGTCGATTCGAGCAAGAGCCGGTGAAAGGCGGCGCGCCGCGCAGGATCATGGGCCGCGGCGATCAGCATCTCCTCCAGTGGGTTCTGCGGCTGGAAGGCGGGCGCCGACGCCGACGCGACGATGCTGGATTGCGTAGCGGGTGCCGCCCTTTCCTCCGGCGGCGGCGCGGACCTGTCCCGATCGCGCCGGAAGAGTCGGAAGAAGCTTCGGATCATGGCGCCTGTTTGGCGACAGGCCGGGGCCGCCGCAAGGCATCACGGATCAGCCGGCGACGAGCGCACCCATCTCGACGATCGCCACGATCAGGACCGGTGCGATCATCAGCATCGCGCGCCGCCGCGATATCGCGGCGCGCTCGGCAAGCGTCACCGCCAGGCCGAGCATCGCGGCAAGCAGGGTCCAGAGATGGTAGCGCAGATCGGAGGCAACGCTGACCAGGGCATAGCCGGCGCCGTAGAGCAGCGCCGACAGCGCGAGCGCGGTCACCAGCCGGCGGCTGGGGAGGCGCGGAGCGGCGACGAGCAGGCCCAGCGCCAGCGCGATCCAGCTCGCCGGTCGCCCGAGCGGCGATGCGGCCATGATCCGTGCGGCACCGACCACGGCGCGGGTGGCCGCATTGGGGACGAAGCGCAACCCGAGATCGTTCGGCTGGCTCATCATATAGACCGAATCGTCGGGCACGCTCGGTACCGCCAGCCGCCAGTTCCAGTTGAGATGGGCGATTCGGTGGCGCACATAGGCGCCCGGTGCCGTGATGATGGCGTTCAGCCACAGGCCGATTGGCTGTTCGCCGCTCCGCGCGGCATGGGCGGCGATCGCATCCTCGGGTTCGGCGCAGATCTCCTCGTCGCGCGCGCCATAGAGGCGCGGATCATAGCAATGCGCGGTAAGCGCCTTTGCCCGTCCGGCCGTCATGCCGGGATACCAGCTCGGCCCGCCCTGCGCGACGATGCCGCCGAGATCGAAATTGATCAGCGAATAGAGCGGATGCGAATGATGGGGCCGCAGCATCGCCTCGTTGATCGCCGCGGTACCGGCGACGAGCAGCAGCACCGCGCCTGTAGCAATCGCTACATAGCGGCGCGGGCGGGCGATCCAGCGTTGCGGGACGGCGAGCAGCAGCAGGGGCAGGGCCGCGAACAGCGCGTTGAAGCGGGTCGCGGCCGCGATCAGGATCAGCGGCAGTGCGGCCAGCGCCAGCCAGCCCGGGGCCGCCCCAGCTCCGCCGCGCGAGCAGCGACGCCGCGAGCAGGAGCAGGCACGCCATCAGCGTGTCCTTGAGGATCGCGCCGATCTGTCCGAAGGCGACCGGCAGCAGCGCGATCAGGATCGGCAAGGCCGCCGCCGGCCAGCCGTGGCGCGTGCGCAGACCATCTGCGATCAGCCCGATCGCGGCCCAATAGAGCAGGATGTCGAGCAGCAGGAAGGGGGCGCCGCCGGGGCCGAGATGGGGGAGCTGCCGCCACAGCCAGGCGGTGACCGGCGGGTGCCAGTCGTCATAGCGCCCGCTGAGCGCCTGGCCATATTGCACGACGCTGTCGGGGGTGATGACGCCCCAATGAAAGGCCCAGAGCTGGAGGAGCGCGAACGCCGCGCAGAGCACGACCAGCAGCAGGCGGGGATGGCGGGCGATCATGGCCGGGGCAAGATCGCCCTCAATCGGTGGTGTTCAGGAAGGACGGCGGTTTCTGGCCGAGCGATTCCTGGCCAGAAAGCAGCGCGTCGAGACGTTTGCGCAGCGATCGTTCATAGTCGGCATGGTCGCTCGAAGGCGGCCGTGACAGCATCAGATCGCCCAGGATGGCATCCTTCACCCGGCCGATCGCTTCGGCATCGAGTATGCCCGCGCGGCGCAGTTCGATCGCGATCTGGATCATGCCCACCGCCGTCGCCTGCGCGCGGATGCCGAGCAGGTCGATCGATTCGCGCAGCTTGCGGGTTTCGCCGGGTTCCATTGCGTGATCCTCCCTCGATGCCGATGGCGATCCTATGCCTGCAATCAGCGCTCGGCTACCCGCCCCGAACGTTCGAGCTTGCCCCAGCCGACCCGCGGCCCGCGCAGCGCCTGGGCGAGTGCCTTCAGCACGACATAATACATGATCTGGCGATAGCCGATCCGCTGCGGAACGAGCAGCCATAGCAGCCGCCACGTCTCGCGCCGTTCGAGCGCGAAGGCGATGAAGGCGGCGAGCAGGTCGATCGCGGTGAAGACCAGCCAGAAGCCCAGCATCCTGTCGATGTCGCCGCTGCTCGCCGCCCAGCCATGCGCCCGCACCTCCAGCCAGGTGGCGATCAGGCTGACCAGCAGCGCGAGATCGATCACCGGCGAAATGGCGGCGAGCAGGATCTGGAACAGCACGGCCTGTGGCAGGCCAACCCGCGCCAGCCCTTTCGGCTGGCCGTTCGCCATCACCCGGCGATGCTTCCACAGGCATTGCAAAGTGCCATAGGCCCAGCGGTAGCGCTGCTTGGCGAGCGCCGCGACGCTTTCGGGCGCTTCGGTCCAGGCGATCGCATATTGGTCGTAATGGACCTTCCAGCCGGCACGCTGGATCGCGATCGTCAGGTCCTGATCCTCGGCGAGCGTGTCTGGCGGATAGCCGCCGACCGCGCGGATCGCCGCAAGCCGCCACGCACCGACCGCGCCGGGCACCACCGTGATCGCGTCGAGCCGGGCGAGCGCGCGCCGCTCCAGATTCTGCGCGGTGATATATTCCAGCGCTTGCCAGCGGGTGATGAGGTTCACCCGATTGCCGACTTTGGCATTGCCTGCGACTGCGCCCAGCCGCTCGTCGGCGAACCAGCGCGCCAGCCGGGCGATGGTGGCGGGTTCGAACTGGGTGTCGGCGTCCAGCGCGATGACGATCTCGCCGCGCACCAGTTCCAGCCCGCGGTTGAGCGCGCGCGCCTTGCCGCCATTCTCCAGGGTGAGCAAGCGGACGCGGGGATCGTCGGCAAAGGCGGTGCGGACGATCTCGCTCGTGCGGTCCTTAGATCCGTCGTCGATGACGATCACCTCGATGCCGACATCGCGGCTGTCGAGGACGCGGCGGACCGAGCGCTCGATCACCCGCTCCTCGTTGAAAGCGGGGATCAGCACGGTGACGAAGCATGCCGGGTCGATCGGCGGAAATATGGTCCGCGCCTCGCGCCGCGCCTGGACCAGCGCCAGCCCCGACAGCAGGATGGCGCGCAGGATGCCCAGGCTGATCGCCACCAGGAACAGCCACTTGATCGCGATCACCGCCCCGCCAAGCGCGCTGAACAGGGCAAGATCGGTCTCGGCGGCGAGCCGGTCGCTCTTGGAAATGGGCGGGTTGACGTCGGCAGGGGACAGGCCGGCGAGAACCGATACCGGCACCAGCCTGTAGCCGCGCGCGCGCAGTTCGTGGATGATGATCGGCAGCGCGGCGACGGTCTGCGCCCGGTCGCCGCCGGAATCGTGGAGCAGGACGATATTGCCCGAAAAGGATTCGTCGCCATTTTCGACGCCCTCGATGGTGCGTCGGACGATTTCGGCGACGCCCGGGCGCTTCCAGTCGTCGGGATCGACATGCAGGCCGACCGACAGATAGCCGCGCCGCTGGGCCTCCTGGACGGGCACGATCTCGTCGCTGGTGGTCGGCTCGGCATCGCCGAAATAGGGCGCGCGGAACAGCCGTAGCGACCGGCCGGTATAGGCCTGGAACAGCCGCTGGTTGGTGTTCAGCTCCAGCGCGGTCTCGCGCGGGGAGGCCTGGGCGAGATTGGGATGGGTATAGGTGTGGCTGCCCACCTCATGCCCTTCGGCGATCAGCCGTTCGAGCAGCGGACGCTGGGTCAGCGCGTTCTCACCGACGATGAAGAAGGTGGCGGGCGCCTTCTCGGCCTTGAGGATGTCGAGGATCTTGGGCGTCCAGACCGGATCGGGGCCGTCGTCGAAGCTGAGCGCGACCAGTCCGGGCCGATAGCCGGTGCGCTGGATCTGCCACGGGCTGGGCAGGCGATCGAACCGGACATCGATTATCCCGCCCTGCCGGTCGGTCGTCACGGTGCGATGGCCGGGCACCGGCATCGCGCCGATGCGGAGGATTTCTCCCGACCCTTCGATATCGACATTGGTGCCCGCCGGGATGTCCTCGATCGCGCCGGCGGCGGGCAGGCGCCGCGCCCGCCCGAACATCGTCCAGATCGACGGGTCCTCGGTGCCGAGCCGCCACAGCGCGACCGAGTTCAGGCCCAGGCTGCGCAGCGCCATGAGCTGGCCGTGCATCGCGGCGGCATCGAGCAGCCAGATATCATGGCGCTTGCCGGCTTCGAGATAGGCGAAGCTGCTATTGCCGCTCGTCCGGTCGAAGCGCGGCGTCACCCCGCTTTCGCGGGCGGCGAGCCAGACATCCTCGACCGAATGGGCGATGGTGTCGCCCCCCTTCTCCCAGTCATAGGCGTAGGAGCCCAGCGCCACGACCACCCGTTCGGGCGGCAGCCCGCGCACCGCGCGCGCCACCGAATCGGCGAACCAGGGCCGCGACGCGATCGGCCCCGGATCGCCGGGCTCCGAATGCTCGTCATAGGCCATCAGGAACAGCTTGTCGGCGACCCGGGCATAGGCCTTCAGATCCCAGTCGGGATCGGCGACGGGCACCGCGATGGCGATCTGCATGCCCGGAAGGCGCCGGCGCGCCTCGGCCAGGAAGGCGCGATAGGCGGGGTGGGCGTCGGCAGGAAGCTCCTCGAAATCGAAGAAGACGCCGCTCGCCTGATTGGCCCGCAGCAGCGCCTCGACCCGGTCGAGTGTCGCGGCGCTCGCGTTGCGGTCCCTGAGCAGGGCGGCGATGCCCTTTCCGTCCCAGCCGCCGTCGAGCGCATTCTGGATCATCGGCATCAGCCTCGGCCGGCGATGCGCATGGCTGATGATCGCCTTGCCGCGCGGATCGGCGAAGCTCGTCACCTTATGGTCCGGCCCGGTGATCGAGATCCAGCCGGGGATCAGCCAGTCGATATCCTCCACATGCCGCGCCAGCGACGCAGCGGAGGCGTCGTCCCACGGGGCGTGGAAGGCATAGGATGTGCGCTGGCCATGGCCAGGGCGGCCATGTTCGAGCAGGTGGCGGAAATCGCGCCACATATGGCGGACCTTGCGGGCGCTGGTGCCGACCAGCCCATGGTCCTGGCCGTGCAGTGGCGCGGACACGGGGTGCTCGACCTCGAACGGCAGGGGCGGTTGCGGCACCACCGCGACGATCGAGGCGAAGAAGGCCGCGCCCGCCAGCAGGATCAGCAGCACGAAGGCGATCACCGCCAGCGCGAAGCGCCGCCGGCGCCGGCCCGATGCATCGAAGAAGATCGGCTGTTCGCCCATATCGGAAACCCGCCTGCCCCATGGAACGCGCCCGCTGCCTCAGCGGTTGGGCCCCGACGGGCGCGATATGGAAGGGATGCTTTCTAAATGCTGACTACCGCGCTCCAATGGTATGGCGCAATCGCGGGCGTGATCGCCGCGCTGATCGTCTCGCTCGATCTCGGCCGCCGCTGGACGGGCCTCGGCTTCGTCATCTTCGTCACCTCCTCGATCGCGCTGATCGGCTGGGGCTTCCTGAAGCCTGACGCCGAAGGGATCGGGACGCAGAACATCGTCCTGCTCGTCATCAACATTGTTGGGGTCTATCGCTACCTGATCCGCAAGCAGGCGCCGTAAACGCTGCGTTCGAAACGGTTGAAATTTCCTCGGATAAAAAAAGGCCCGCCCGGATCGCTCCGGACGGGCCTTCAAGAGCTGTAATGAAATCAGATCACATCGCAGCGTGCGCCAGCGCTGCGAGGAGCAGCAGGGCGACGATGTTGGTGATCTTGATCATCGGGTTCACGGCCGGGCCGGCGGTGTCCTTGTAGGGATCGCCGACGGTGTCGCCGGTCACGGCCGCCTTATGGGCTTCCGATCCCTTGCCGCCGTGGTTGCCGTCCTCGATATATTTCTTGGCATTGTCCCATGCGCCGCCGCCCGAGGTCATCGAGATGGCGACGAACAGGCCGGACACGATCACGCCGAGCAGCAGCGCGCCGAGTGCGGCGAAGCCGTTCGCCTGGCCCGCCACCTGCGCGATGACGAAATAGACGACGATCGGCGCGAGCACCGGCAGCAGCGACGGGATGATCATCTCCTTGATCGCCGCCTTGGTGACGAGATCGACGGTGCGGGCATAGTTGGGACGGCTGGTGCCG
>SCUQ01000046.1 GCA_004297635.1 Rhizorhabdus sp.
CCATAAGCGGCTCCCCACGCTGCCTCGACGTCGGACGTGAAGCGCGGCCCAAGCGCGTTGCGCAAGGTTTCGACAAGCGCGGCGCCGACCGGGGCATAATGTTCGTCGCGGGCACCATAGCCGACATGGCGACGCGCCAGTTCGGCCACCATCGGCACCAGCTGGTCGAGATTGTCGAGGTCGGCGACGATCGCGGTGAGCGTCATCATCAACTTCTGCCGCTGGGCCGTCATGTCCATGGCGAACAGCTTCCGGAGATGGGGGCAAGCAGCGAACAGCCGGTCGTAGAAATCGGCGGCAACGGCATCGCTAATCGGCAATGCGTAAACGAACGTCGTTTTGACAAGGTTGATCTGATGCGGGGTCATGACATCCTCCTGCTCAGGGCAGTGCGGTGCACATGGATAATCTGAGGTTAATATTACAGAAGCGAACCGAAATGATTGTTGGACGATGGTCCCATGCCGCTGCGTCAAGCTAGGCTTATTCGTCCTCCGGCGTGACGATCGATACGGCCTGCGAGTTCGAGTTCGAGCAGCACCATCTGCACAATCGGCGCGCCGACGCCGCTCTGGCGAATCAGTTCGTCGATCGGAAGCGGTACCGGGCCGAGCAGGCCGAGGATCGCATGGCGGGCCGCTTCATCGGTATCGGCCGGCGATGGCATGGGGGTGAACGCCTCGCGATCGGCCGCCGCAACCCCGCCGATCGGGCTGAGTGCCTCGACGATATCGGCCGCAGACTGGATCAGTGTGGCACCTTCGCGGATCAGCAGGTTGCAGCCCTGCGCGCGGGGATCGAGCGGTGAACCCGGAACCGCCATCACCTCGCGCCCATATTCGCCGGCAAGCCGCGCGGTGATGAGCGACCCGGACCTGGGCGCCGCTTCCACCACCACCGTTCCCGCCGTCAGGCCCGCGATGATCCGGTTGCGGTGCGGGAAATGTCGGGCGCGGGGCTCCGTACCGGGCGGCATTTCGGCGATCAACAGGCCCCGTTCGGCAATGTCGCGCTGGAGCGCCGCATTCTCCGGCGGATAGGCGACATCGATGCCGCCCGCGATCACCGCCGCCGTGCCCGCCTCGATCGACCCGACATGCGCAGCGGTATCGATCCCGCGCGCGAGACCGGAGACCACCAGCCAGCCGCTCGCGGCCAGGTCATGCGCCAGCATCCTGGCGAAGCGCACCGCCGCACCGCTGGCGTTGCGCGCGCCGACGATGGCGACGGCGCGGCGATCGAGCAGCGTCCTGTTCCCCGCCAGGATCAGCGCCGGCGGGGCGCCGTCGAGCTGATCGAGGAGCGTCGGATAGCCGGGCTCGCCGCGAAACAGATAGCGGCCGCCGGCGCGGACGGCGCGCGCGACCTCCGCGCGCGCATCGGCCTCCGTCGGGATCGCGGGGGCCGAACCGCCGCCACGCCGCGCCAGATCGGGGAGCGCGGCGAGGGCCGCCGCGCCGCTGCCGAAACGGCCGATGAGATGGGTATAGGCAACCGGGCCGATCCGCGGCGTGCGGATCAGCCGCAGCCGGGCGAGACGCTCGGCCCCATCCGGATCGGAACCTGTCAGATCAGCCCTCGCCGACTTTCGGCTCCGAACCGTCGAGGAGGCGGGCGATGTTGCCGCGATGCTTCCATACGACGAGGATCGCCATCACCAGCATCACCAGCACCGCATCGGACTGCCCCCCCAGCGCCGCCGCGATCGGCGCCGCGACCGCGCCCGCCAGGCCACCGGCCGACGAGCGACGGCTGATCGCGAGCATCGCAAGCCATACGCCCGCGAAAGCGAGTCCCGCCGGCCACCAGGCGGCCAGCGAGACGCCGAGCATCGTCGCCACACCCTTGCCACCCTTGAAGCGCAGCCAGACAGGATAGAGATGGCCGACGAAGGCGGCGAGACCGGCCCAGAGCGCAAGATCGGGCTGGAACGCATGCGTGAGCAGCACCGCCGCCGCCCCCTTGCCGCCATCGAGCAGCAAGGTCGCCGCCGCCAGGCCCTTGCGGCCGGTGCGCAGCACGTTGGTGGCGCCGATATTGCCCGACCCGATCTGGCGCAGATCGCCGGCACCGCCGAGGCGGGTGAGGATCACACCGAACGGAATCGAGCCGAGCAGATAGGCCCCGACGAGAACCGCCACGGTAAGCAGGGACATCATGGACGGTAACGAGCTCCCATTGCTGCCGGCGCAGCATAATCGAAGCGGGCGGAGGCGCAACACGCACTAATGCACAAAGGTTACGGATACGGCATGACTTCGCCCGGTTGCGGCGGCCGGTCCGCGCGATTAAGTGGAGCGCGATGGCCGACGACCGCCCGATATTGATGTTCGATTCCGGCGTTGGCGGGCTATCGGTGCTGGGCCCGACGCGGGCGCTGCTGCCGCAGGCTTCCTATGTCTATGTCGCCGATAATGGCGGCTTTCCCTATGGCATCCGCAGCGAGGCCGAGATCGCCGCGCGGGTACCGGCGCTGCTGGGGCGCCTCGTCGAGCGCTATCGCCCCCGTCTCGTCGTGATCGCGTGCAACACCGCATCGACGATCGCACTGGCCGCGGTGCGATCCGCGCTCGACCTGCCGGTGGTCGGCACCGTGCCGGCGATCAAGCCTGCCGCCGAGCAGTCGACGAGCCGCGCGATCGGCGTGCTGGGCACCGACGCCACCGTCCGCCAACCCTATGTCGACGATCTTTCCGCCCGCTTCGCCACCGACTGCGCCGTGCTGCGCCACGGCTCGGCCCGGCTCGTCGAACTGGCGGAGGCGCGGCTGCGCGGCCAGCCGACCGACCCCGCCGATTATCGCGCGGTAATGGCCGGCCTGCTCGGCCAGCCCGGCGGCGACCGGATCGACACAGTGGTGCTCGCCTGCACCCATTTCCCGCTGGTCGCGGAGGAACTTGCCGCCGCGGCCGGCCGCCCGCTGCGCTTCGTCGACGGCGGACCAGGGATCGCGCGCCGGGTCGCCCATCTGACCCAGGATCAGGACTGGCCGGCCGCACCGACCGGCGAGGCCATCTTCACTGCGCCGCTGGAGGTCGGCGCGCCGCTGCGCGCGGCGCTGGCCGAACGCGGACTCGGCAGGATCGCCATTCTCTAGGGTCGCCTTGCGAGACAAAAAGGACACAATGTCCGACTTTGGTGGAACAAAGGCGCAGCCACGGATTATTGCGAGTCCTTCGCACTGGAAATCGAACGAACGAAGCCTTAAAAGGCGCTCGATTCAGCCCCTTGGCAAAGCGGGGCGGTGGGGAGCAGGTCTCTTGGATTACAACCGCGTTTTTACCCAGGCCATCGACCGTCTCCACGCCGAAGGTCGCTACCGCGTGTTCATCGACATCCTGCGCAACAAGGGCATGTTCCCCAATGCGCGGTGCTTTGCGGGCCATAACGGCCCCAAGCAGGTCACGGTCTGGTGTTCGAACGACTATCTGGCGATGGGCCAGCATCCCAAGGTGATCGCCGCGATGGAGGAAGCCCTCCACGACGTCGGCGCCGGTTCGGGC
>SCUQ01000633.1 GCA_004297635.1 Rhizorhabdus sp.
CTCTTCCGATCTCGAACGTCATGGCGCCACTGCTGTTGATGTTCCCGTTGATGACATGGGTGGCGGCCTTCGGAAACGACATCTTGCTGCCGCCGGCGGTCGTGATGGTTCCATTGATGCTGAACGTGCCGGCCGCCGCCGTCGGCGTACCGCAGTTGGATCCGTTCAGCGGCGTAAAGCAGAATTTGCTGCCGCCGCCGAGGTTGATCACCGTCGTTGCGGGGCCGGTGGGCGAGATGTTGGCGCCGATCGACACGGTGTTGCCGACGCCGACATCAATGACGACCGTGGCGCCGCCGGTGATCGAAATGCTGCCGATGTTGACATTGCCATTGCCGAGGCTGAGCGACGTACCGCCCATGTTCACCGTCGTGATCGTCAGATTGCTTGGCCCCTGAAAGACCGCCGTGATGCCGCCGGCAATGTTCAGCGTGCGAATCTCGCGGCTGGCCGCTGCCGGAATCGTATAGGTCTTGGCCGCGCCGTTGAACCACGACGCCTGCACGGGCCCGCTAGGACTGTAATTAAGATCCCAGTCCACGGCTGCACCACTCACCGCCGCTGCCGCGACCGCTGGCGTCGTGCACACGGTATTGCCGTCCGCATAGTCTGCGTCGCTGGCTCCCGACAATTTGTTCACCTTGCACAATACCGTCTTGAGGCTCGTGTCGTCCTTCATCCAGTCGGCCGCCGCGTTGGTCTTGTTCTGGACGATATCGTTCGCGGTGGGCGTCGTGGTGATTCCGCTGCCGGGATTGTTCACGGCCTTGCCGGCATTGACCTGCTTGGCGGTGATATAGGTACCCCAGGGAACGGTGACGCCGCTGTTGGTATTGATCGCGCAGCCGGGCGAATTGATCGAAACGCCGCCGCTCAGCGTGATGCCATAGGTCGGGGTGTTTGACAGTGTCGCTATGCAGGGCGGCTGCGTGGTGGCCGTGGTGGAGGTGCTGGCGGCGCCAACCGCCGTCACGTCATAGCTCAACGCGGAGGTGAACACGCGTCCCAGCGCGATCGGCACCGATGTGGTGACCGTTACCTGCACGAGTTGCTTCGAGGTCGCCGCATCGGTCACGAGCGCCACCGTCGCCGCGCTGGCGGGCAGGCCCTGCGCCGCGACCACCGCCTTGGCCGTCGCCGTCATCTGTCCGGTGTTGCTGTTGACATTATAGGCCAGCGCGCCCGCCAGCGCCGCCATGTCGGCGACCCGCTGGTTGTTGGCATCGGCCGCATAACCCCGCGTCGCCTCGACCGCGAAGGCGCCCATGCCGATGAGCGTCGTCAGCGACAGCGCGCCGATCAGCGCCACGCCGCCACGCGTATTGCGCGACAAGCGGCGCAGGAAAGGTGCCGTAAGGGAAATACGAGCGAGGACCATGGCCCTGCTATCGGACAAAATGCCTAAAAAACG
>SCUQ01000462.1 GCA_004297635.1 Rhizorhabdus sp.
GGCCTGAAGGTCGCCGCCGTCAAGGCGCCGGGCTTCGGCGATCGCCGCAAGGCGATGCTAGAGGACATCGCGATCCTGACCGGCGGCCAGATCATCTCCGAAGATATCGGCATCGACCTCAAAAATGTGTCGCTCGACATGCTCGGCACCGCCAAGCGCGTGACGATCGACAAGGACGACACGACGATCGTCGATGGTGCCGGCACATCGGAGGCGATCGCCGCGCGCGTCGACGCGATGCGTGCGCAGATGGCCAACACCGTCAGCGATTATGATCAGGAAAAGCTGCAGGAGCGCCTCGCAAAACTGGCGGGCGGCGTCGCGATCATCCGGGTCGGCGGCTCGACCGAGGTCGAGGTCCGCGAACGCAAGGATCGCCTGGATGACGCGCTCCACGCGACGCGGGCGGCTGTCGAAGAAGGCATCGTCCCCGGCGGAGGCACCGCGCTGCTCTATGCGAGCAGGTCGCTCGACGATCTTAGCGGCATCAACGACGATTAGACGCGCGGCATCGACATCATCCGCAAGGCGCTGACCGCACCGCTTCGCCAGATCGCGGAGAATGCCGGCCATGACGGCGGCGTGATCGCCGGCCGCCTGATCGACGGCAATGACCAGATGCAGGGCTTCAACGCCCAGACCGGCCAGTTCGAGGACATGGTGCTGGCGGGCATCATCGACCCGACCATGGTGGTGCGATCGGCGCTGCAGGATGCCGCATCGGTGGCGGGGCTGCTGCTGACCACCGAAGCGGCGGTCGCCGACCATCAGGAGGTAGCGGCATGAGCACCCCGCCCCTCAACGACGATGAAGCCGCCACGCTGATGGCCCGCTATGCCATTACAGCGGTGCCCGCCCATCAGTTTCATTATGGGCATTATCGCTATTCGCGGCTGGAGGATGCCATCGCGCAGGCCCGCCGAGACGACAAGCAGGCCCGATAGGCTTTTCCCGATTTTGCGAAGGACGTCCCCATGTATCCCACCGCCACCTTATGCCGGGCCCAGGAGGCCATTCACCTAGATCGCGCCAGTGGCGCAGCGCTCGAAAATGTCCGGGCCGTCGCGGCAAAGGCCGCCAAGGCCTGGGGGATCGAGGCGATCGCGGCCGAAGCACGCGAGGCGCGCGGCGAGCGCGTACGCCTGCATCGCCTGGCGCATCCGGTCGTGCCCCGCCCGAGCGACTATTATTTCAGCGAAAATCCCGATCGCGGCCTGGCGGGCGCCTGACATGCCCTGCGATACGCGCCTGCTCGATCGCCTGCGGCGCGCCGCACTCCTCCGCGCGGAGGGCGCCAGCGACCCACGCACCCGCCAGAGATATGCCGCGCTGGCGCAGAGCCATGCCGACAATGCCAACCGCCTTCGAGCGACCGGCGGCGTGACGCATTGGCTGTCGATCGCGGCCTGGACGGGCTGGCAGCCGGCGTCCCTGCTCATAACCAACGATCCGTGAAGCGATCCCGATAGCGTCGGTCCGTCGGCGCCTGCCGGCTGTCACGACAAGGATCGATCCTATCCCGAACCCGAAAGGCATGATCATGGCCAAGAGCCAGCGCAAGAGCAGCAAGGAAATCCGGAAGCCGAAGAAGGAAACGCCGCCCAAGCCCAACGCATCCGCCCCGTCGCTGAAGGGCGGATTCGAGAATCTGATGAAGAAATGACGCCATGGCGCTGCGGACCACGCCTTCCTCGGTGAGCTTCAGCCATCCATTCGCACTCAAGGGTGTCGACGGGCCGTTGCCGGCGGGCAGCTATGAGGTGGAAACCGAAGAGGAGATCATCGAGACGCTGCACCGCATGGTCTATGTGCGGGTCGCCACCCTCCTGATCATCCGCAGCACCGGTATGACGCGAACGGTGACGGTCGATCCCGGCGATCTGCAAATGGCGCTGGAACGGGACAGGGCCATGGCCGGCTGATCGCCGTTCAGTCCCAGTGCGGGACGTCCCATCGCCTGACCTTCGGCCCGTTCACGACCGGGGCTTCGCCCGGCCAGACATGGGCGGCGGGGCGGGTGTGCACGGGCACCGTGGGAACGGGCGCCACGGACACGGGTTCGGGTTGTCCGCCAACGGCCGGCGCCGGCGGCAAGGGCGCTGCCACGATCGGTGAGACCTCGGCATGCAGCGGGGGCGCCATCATCCAGCCCGGCGGTGCGCTGCGCCGGCTGGGGCCGTCATCCATCGATCGAGACCCGCATGCCCGGTGCTCCGAAGCCGATAAGCACCCTGGCCTTCAGCTTGCGGGCGAGCGCATCGACGATGGTAGTGCCAAGCCCGGTAGGAACCAGCGGCGCATCGGCCCGCATCCCGACCCCGTCGTCAGCGACGAGCAGCGTCCATCCATCGGCTCCCGATTCGTAGCTCAGCGCGATCTTGCCCGGCCGGTGGTCCGGAAAGGCGTATTTCAGCGCGTTGATCACCAGCTCGGTCGCGATCATGCCCAGGCTCATCGCATCGTCCGCATCGGCGACGCTGTCATCGACCATGACATCCAATGCGACGCGGGCCGGATCGTGGATCATCGACGCCGCGATGCCCCGGCACAGGGTCGTCAGATAGGGCCGCAGCCGAACATCGCCGGTTCGCGTCGCCGCAAGATGATTTTGCACCGCCGCGACCGACAATATGCGATGGTGCGCCGCTTCCAGCTGCCCGCGCGTCTCTTCCGATCCGGTGCGGCGGGCGCTCTGCATCAACACGCTGGAAATGATCTGCAGGCTGTTGGCGATACGGTGCTGCAGTTCGCGGAACAGGACGTCCCGTTCGTCGATCCGGTCCTGTTCGGCCTTCATCTGCGCACGGATGGGGCCCAGGTCGGTAAGCGACAGCAGGAGGAACCGCTCGCCGTCCATCACGTCATCGACCGCCTCGGCATCGAGGCTGAGCCGACCTCTCTGCCTCAGGTCGATCTCGTGACCGGCGATGGGCTCGCCCGTCGCGATGACATCCGCCAACCGCTGCTGCAGCTGGTCCCCGCTCCATTCGCCCGAACCCAGCGCGGCGAGCGGAAGCCCGATCATCCGCGAGACATCGCCGCCGAAGCTCGCCACGAACGACCGGCTGGCCGTTACCACCGCGAGGCGATCGTCGAGCAGGAGCAGCGGCACGCGGGAGGCGGCGATCACCGCCAGGCCCAGGCTGTCGGGCCGGCAGGCGACGAGGGTAGCGGCGGTTGGCATCGATGTCCCCCAGAGGGACCGGAGGCTCGCACAGCGAAAGCCATATTCGGCGGATAGCGCGGACCGGCTTCAGATCACCACTGCGGCAACCCGACGATCGATGCCGTCATCATAACATAGTATATTGAAAAGCCGGCACGCTCATATCGGCTGGGCATGTCGAATGGACATATCGAGCGGGCGGCTCCGCTATCCCCGCCGCGGAATCTCCAGCCCGCGCTGCACCGCCGGCCGGGCAAGGCCGCGCTCCAGCCAGGCCGGTACATGGCGAAGATCGTCGAACGCGACCAGATCCCGCGCCTCGTAGAAGGTGATCAGATTGCGGACCCAGCCCAGCGTCGAGATATCGGCGATGCTATAGTCCGCGCCCATGATCCAGGCGCGACCGTCCAGCCGCGCATCGAGCACGCTCAGGAGCCGCTTCGCCTCATCGACGTAGCGCTGGAGCGGGCGCTTGTCCTCGATCGCCCTGCCGGCGAATTTGTTGAAATAGCCGACCTGCCCGAACATCGGGCCGATCCCCGCATTCTGGAAGAACACCCACTGGATCGTTTCGTAGCGAAGCGCCGGATCGGCCGGCACGAACCTGCCGGTCTTGTCGGACAGATAGATCAGGATGGCGCCGGATTCGAACAGCGCTATCGGCCGCCCGCCGGGACCGTCGGGATCGATGATCGCCGGGATCTTGCCATTCGGGTTGAGCGAG
>SCUQ01000463.1 GCA_004297635.1 Rhizorhabdus sp.
TCCCGCAACCGGCTCCGACCGAAATCGGGTTCGACGAGGAGCGCCATCACGACATAGGGCTTGCCGCTGACCGCCATGATCGAACTCGCCTTGATCGGCGCCGGCAAACCCGATCTGTAGACATTGGCCGGCAAAGGGCCCCGTGCCTCCTCCGCGGCACGCACCCGTTCGAGCAGGTTTCTGACGAGGGGCGCCTTGGAGGAGATAGGCGGGGATTCTGCGTCAGCGCCCGCGATCGAATTATAGATAACCGAACCGTGGCGATCGACGACGCTAACGAAGTCGACACCCTGCGAGTGATGCAGATATACTCCGAGATTATCTCGCGCCCACTGCAGGTCGAATTTATTATCAAGATGTTTTACCGCATCATCCCAAACAACTTGTGGCAACACAGAGGAGGCAATCTCGTTGCTGCGATCCAGCATCGCATTTTCCACTAGCTTCTGCTCGCGCATGCGTGCGGCGAGATCGAAGCGATTCACGAGCAGGATCGTTGCGAGCAGCGCAGAGAGCAGGACCAGCCCGGACATCACCGCCAGCGGCAGAGAAATGTCTGTCTTCGAGTAACGCACTTGCATCACCGCTCCGCCGTCCAGAAAAATAAGTCAGGATTGCATGTTCACCGATCCTTGCGAGCTAATATTGGAAGAAATGGTGGCTTTCTAGGATCTCGGTCACGTAGTTATACTAGGGAAACTTGCCTATCGGCGGCCTTTTCTTGGGCCATATTCAATCTTTAAGCGGCTCGGTGGGATGGAGCCCCATGTCGCCATCGCAATCCTCGCACAGGCGTTTCGCGGTTCACATGTGGAGAGCCCCTTCCGCGGCCCAGTGCATTCGGACAATTCCGGCGCCTGTCCGCGGCATGCCGCGGCGTGACACCGGAATCGAGGTCATCGGCACCGCTCCGAACGCCCGGACCGCGCGGCACATGATCCGCGAGCTGAACCCGGATGTCATGTCGAATCACAGGGTCGAGGCCGCTTGCGCGCGCCCGTCACAGGGGAATGCGGAGCGGCCGGCGTGTGCGAGGGGATGCCGGCCCGTGCGGCATGTTCAGGCTCTGGCGAACCAGATATTGTGGATCGGCCCCTTGCCATTTTCGCGCGCGCGGACGCGCACCTCGTCCACCGCGAACCCGGCCTGTTTCAGCCGCCGCGTGAATCCTGCGTCCGGATCGGTCGACCAGATGGCGAGGATGCCGCCGGGCCTGAGCGCCGCCAGCGCCCTTGCGAGTCCCCGCGTAGAATAAAGGCCGTCATTCGCCTGACGGGTCAGGCCGTCGGGACCGTTGTCGACGTCCAGCAGGATCGCGTCATAGGCGCCGGTGCCCGCATCCATCACCTCGCCGACATCAGCGATCCTGACCTCGACCCTCGGATCGTCCAGGCAGCCATCGGTCAGCGCCTCGAGCGGGCCCCGCGCCCAGTCGATGATGCCACCGACCAGCTCCGCCACCACGATCCGGGCATCCCGGCCCAGCACCGCCAGCACCGCGCGCAGGGTAAAGCCCATGCCATAGCCGCCGATCAGCAATCTGGCCGACGGCAGCGCACCGAGGCGCTCGCAGGTCATCGTTCCAAGCGCCTTCTCCGAACCGCTCATGCGGCTGCTCATGAGTTCATTGCGCTCAAGCATGATGATGAAGTCATTGCCGTGCCGAACAAGGCGTAGCGGCGGACCTCCGGGTACCTCCGCCACACCGATCAGCTCGCGGGGTGTCACCGCTTGCGGGCTTTCCTGGCGGCATAGCGCGCATCGCGGGCGGCTTTGAGCTCGGCCTCCGTCAACGGCGCTGCGGCCGCTTCCTTGGCGCCCGCGGCTTCCGCTGCTGCGGCCTTCGCGGCTTTCGCCGCCTCCTTCTCCGCCTGTCGCGCGGCGCGCTGCTCCGCTGCCGCTGCCTCGCGGGCGGCCTGGGCCGCCAGTCGCGCGGCGACCACCGCCGGATCGGGCGCGGGCTTGCTGCGCAGCTGCTCGAGCGCCTTCTGCTTGGCTGCACGGGCCGCCGCGGCACGCTCGTTGAAATCGGGAGACTTATAGGCTGTCATAATCAAATCCATTGTATCGAGGCATCGGGCCTGACCCGTAACCCCCGTCCTGCGGCCTCGGGTCCGAATCTCGTCGCCGCTGCCACGGGACGCTTCTGCGCTCTTGCCGCCATTGGCAATGAACAATCGCAGCTTCCAGCCGCCGAAAATAACGGGAGAGCATATCGACGCCCCATTCAAGCCGCGGTAATCCGCCACGGTAAATCTGCGCCGAAGCCAGCGGCTCGGGGCGTGGCGCGCGGTATCGGCCATCGAAAGGACCAACCATGTCGGCGATCAACCTGCCTCGGATCATCCGCGTGGGCGGCGGCGCGCTGGCGGAGCTGCCCGACGCGCTGGGCCAGTGCCAGCTGGCCCGCCCGTTCATCGTCACCGACCCCTATCTGCGCGACAGCGGAATGCTCGATCGGCTGCTGGCGGTGCTCGGCGAAGCCGGCATCACCGCACGCTGCTTCACCGAAACCGCCCCGGATCCCACCGTCACCCTGATTGAGCGTGCGCTCTCCGCCCTGCATGAGGACGATCATGACTGCGTGATCGGCTTCGGCGGCGGCAGCCCGATCGATACCGCCAAGGCGATCGCCTGGCGCGCGGTTCATCCGATCCCCTATGAGGCGATGAAGGCGCCGACCCAGAATGACCGGCCCGGCCTGCCGATCGTCGCCGTGCCCACCACGGCCGGCACCGGATCGGAAGCGACGCGCTTCACCATCATCACCGATGAGGCGCGCGACGAAAAGATGCTGTGCGTCGGCCTCGGTTTCCTGCCGACGATCGCGATCGTCGATCATGAGCTGACCCATGGCAAGCCGCGCCGGCTGACCGCCGATACCGGAATCGATTCGCTTACCCATGCGATCGAGGCCTATGTCTCGCGCCGCGCCAACCCCTTCTCGGATGCGATGGCGCTATCGGCTATGCGGCTGATCGCACCGAATTTGCGTCGCGTCTGTGCCGATCCCGCCGATCGCGAGGCACGCTCGGCAATGATGGAAGGTGCCCTGCACGCCGGCATCGCCTTCTCGAACGCCTCGGTCGCCCTCGTCCACGGGATGAGCCGTCCGATCAGCGCCTTCTTTCATGTGCCGCACGGTCTGTCGAATGCCATGCTGCTGCCGGCGGTAACGGCCTTCTCCGCCCCGGCGGCGCTGCCGCGCTACGCCGGCTGCGCCCGCGCTATGGGCCTCGCCGATGCGGTGGAGGGGGACCAATCAGCGGTAGCGAGGCTGGTCGAGGAGTTGGCCGCACTCAACGCCGAATTGGATGTGCCGACGCCCTCGGCCTATGGCATCAACCCTGACCGCTGGCGTGAACGCATCCCGCTGATGGCGCGCCAGGCCATCGCCTCCGGTTCGCCGGGCAATAATCCGCGGATCGCGGAGGCGTCCGAGATCGAGGCGATCTACCGTTCGGTCTGGGCCTGATCGCCGCGCGGAAAGCGATACTGCGGCGATATCGACCCCGATGATCGCGGCCATCCCGAACATACCGAACTCAAGCTGTATCCGCACATGTCAGGAGGGGCCGCCGAAGGCCTCGTCCGGCAGGTGGAAGAGATCCTCTCGGGATCGGTCCCCGGATTCGATCGCCAGCTTTTCGGCGCGGTCGGCATCGCCCTGCAGGATCGCCTCGAGGATGTCCGAATGCCCCTTCAGCCAATCGACCTGGCTATCGGAAAATTGGATGCCGCTGAGCCATATCCGGAACAGCAGTGATTGAAGCCCAGCGTGGGTGCGTTTGAGCACCGGATTGCCGACGCTGTCCATCAGAGCGCCCCAGAAGCGATTGTTTTCGCGCACGAAGGCGCCCATCGTCAGCTTCTGATCGACGTTGAAGGCCCGCGTTTCGCGCAAAGACTGTTCGATCACGGCCCGAACCGAAGGCTTGTGGATGTCTGAAGCGGCCTTGCGGACGACAAAGTTGGCGAGCGCGTCCAGGACGTCGAGCGTGTGGCTGACCTCCTCCCGGCTTACCAGGCGCACAAAAGCGCCCTGGCTCTTGACGATTTCGATCAGGCCTTCGCTTTCCAGAGTGCGCAGCGCACCTCGGACGCAGGAACGCGATACCCCGTAGCGATTGATCAGGTCGATTTCTACCAGGCGTTGTTTGGGCACGAACTGACCGGTCTGGATTCCGGTTCTTATCTGGTCGGCCACCGCGCCTGGATCAATTCTGGGCCGCTTCTGCGAGCCTTCTGTCATCCCTTCATCCTCCTCGTCGCGCCTGCCCGAACCTGCTATGCCTCTGCAGCCGATCCAGACCAAGATCCGCGATCGATCGGCAGCCCATGAAGCGCATCGTCCGTAGCATCTCGGCACGAAATAAATCAAAAATGCTTCGCACTCCCGCGGCGCCGGCCGCTGCGAGCCCATAACAGAATGGCCTGGCGGTGGAACATGCCGTCGCGCCGAGGCAGATCGCCTTGATGACGTCGGCGCCCGACCGGATGCCGCCATCGAGGATGATCTCCAGCCGGTTGGCGGCAGCCTCAACCGCGGCCGGCAGGACGGACAAAGGGGTGACGCCAGAGTCGAAATGCCGGCCGCCCTGGTTGGAGAGGATCACCGCGTCGAAACCAAGCCGAGCCGCGCGGTCGACGTCCGAAGGACGAAGCAGTCCCTTTACCGCAAGATTGCCCCGCCACCGGTCCCGCAGCCATTCCAGATCGTCCCAGCCGCATGGCGATACGATCTGATCGAGGATATCGGCGAAACCCAGATTCAAGCCCTCGAAATTGGCGAGCCCCGGCCGAGACCCGGCCATGGCGGCGGCCCAGCGCGGTCGCGACAGAGCGAGCGACAGGCGCGTCGTCCATGGCATTGGAAAGCGCAGTCCATGTTCCAGGTCGCCAGGACGATAGCCATGGGTGGGATTGTCGACGGTTATCCACAAATCATCATCGCGCGCGCGACGCGGGCGATGATGATTT